>JAITEX010000013.1 GCA_031281765.1 Eubacteriales Family XIII. Incertae Sedis bacterium
TCCGTGAACCTGACGGGTATGCCGTGTACGTTCGCGTACTCCTCGATGCGGTCGCGCGTGGTCCCGGGGATGTCGGAAACGATGGCTCTCGATTCCCTGAGCAGCGCATTCAGCAGAGATGATTTTCCGACATTCGGCTTGCCTGCGATAACCACGTTCACTCCGTCGCGGACCATGCGTCCCGCGCTTGCCGTCTCGATAAGCTCACGCATCCTGCCCGCGGCGCCATCTACCATATCCGCGATTCTCGCCGCCGCCGAACTACTATCGCTGGGGTTCTCGTCCTCATTCGGATAGTCGAGATTTGCCACGGCTTCCGCGAGCGCGTCCGCAAGCCCGGAGCGTATCTCCCGTATTCTGTTCGAAAGGTTTCCGCCGAGCCGGCCGAGAGCGGATTCGTGCGCGAGGTCGGTACCGGCTTTGATAAGGTCGATGACCGCATCCGCCTGGGCAAGGTCTATTCTGCCGTTCAAAAAAGCCCGCTTCGTAAACTCCCCCGGCGCCGCGAGTACGGCTCCGCAGGTAAGCGCCGCTTCAAGTATTTTCCTGACGGATATATGGCTTCCGTGGCAGTAGATTTCCACTATGTCTTCGCGCGTATAGGTGTGCGGTTTTTTCATAGAGACCGCAAGGACCTCGTCGATCACCGCGCCCGGCGGGAAGTTTTTAGAGCCCCGGCAGGACGTTTCGCTGTCCGGCGCCGGGGCACATATCATTCCATAATAAAGTTTTCTGTCTTCGAAAGATTCCGCGGCGGACCCGTCTGTGCGGCGAAACAGTCTGCTGAGTATTTCTTCCGCGCGGCCGCCGCTGATTCTTACGATGCCTATCGCGCCCTCACCCGGGGCTGACGATATAGCGGCTATGGTTTCGTTCATTTTTCGCGTTCTATTATTACCTTCCGGTAAGGCTCTTCACCCTCGCTTCGCGTGGTAATCCCGTCGATTTCCTGAAGGGTCGCGTGTATGACCTTACGCTCGTACGGGTTCATCGGTTCGAGCTTCACGCTGCGCCCCGTCCGGCGCACCTTGGCGGCAAGCTTCACCGCAAGGCTTTCGAGAACCTTTTCCCGCCGCGAGCGATAGCCCTCTATATCGATGATGACGCGCTTGTACTCCTCGCGTCCCCTGTTGCTTACCAGATTCGCAAGATATTGGAGAGAGTCCAGCGTCTGACCGCGCCGGCCTATCATGATCTCCGTATCGTCGCCAAGGACTTCAATATAGATGCATTCGTCATTCTCATACGCCTTGACTTCCACCGGTACGCTCATTTTTTCGGCAATAACCGTAATAAAGGCCGCCGCCTCGTTGTTCTCTATTTCCACCAGGTCATCGGGGCGTTTTGAAAGCTGCGGCTTGTTTGAATAGTCGAATTCGGACAAATCTATCTCTTCGCGATGATATTCCCGGCGTCTGCCGCCGGAGCGATCGCCATAGCCGCCGCCGTGACCGCCGTTATGGTCGCCGCCGTGACCACCCGAAGCATATCCGGAGCGGCCTCTGTCCCGACCATCCCGGCCATCCCGGCCTTCCCGACGGTCCCGTCCTTCCCGGCCGCCCGAAGATCCCGCGTCGCTCTGTCCCGAACCACCCTGCGAAGGACGGTTCTTCTTACGAAAGTCGCGTACGCTTCTTTTTTCCGTCTGCTCCATAAGGTTCCCGGACAGCGCGTTGTCCTCCGGTTCGTTTTCTATCTGAATCTTCTCAACGCGCACTTTCGCGAGCTTATTGCCGAGCCCGAGGAATCCCTTTGTCGGCTCTTCAAGGACCGTCACCATCACTTCATTTTCGGTAACGCCGAGATCCTCAAGCGCCAAGCGCACGGCTTCGTCTACGTCTTTCCCCCATTTTTCCGAATAATCCATCATATATTCCTCCTTTACTATCTATTACTATTGTCCCGGGATAATCAGAGCCGCGGCCCTCTCGTATCGTTCTTCGGCGGATTCGCCTTTTTTGCGGCCTTTTTTGCGTCGCTTTTGAACAGCGCTCCGCCCTTGCCCTCCGCTTTCATCGCCTCGAGCTTCTTTCTCCATACTTTCAGTGCTTGGGTCTGACCGACCGTAAACAGGTTTCCGATAAACCAGTAGACGGCAAGTCCCGCCGGAAAGGTACGGCCCATCCAAACGATCATGACCGGGAAGAAGTATTTCATCATCTTCATCATGCCGGCCATCTGGTTTCCTGAGGCGCCCGGCATGGCGTTCTGTGACTGTGTCATCGAGAACGAGATGAAGGTTGTGATACCACACGCTATCGGCAGTATCCACAGATCCGGCTGCGCGAGGTCCTGTACCCAGAGAAAGCTCTCATGGACGGCAAATATCATATTATCTATCTGGCTCTCCGGCAGATAGACGGCGGGACGCCGCAAAAGCATGAACAAGCCAAACAGTATCGGCATCTGAATGAGCATCGGAAGGCAACCGCGCATAGGATTGAAATTCTCCTCCTTGTACAGAGCCATCGTCTGTTTTTGCAGTTCCTCCTTGTCGTTCGCGTATTTCCTCTGGATTTCCTTCATCTTCGGCTGCACATTAGCCATCTTCATCGAATTTTTTATCTGGTTGGCATACAGCGGGAACAGGCACAGCTTTACGATAACCGTGAAAATAATGAGCGTGATGCCGTAATCACCGATTACCGAGTAGATGCCTGCGAGAAGGTATCCGAGCGGTTTTGCGAATAAACCAAAAAAACTATTCAAATAATTCCTCCTTTAGTAGGGAAACGCCGCTACACCCTGTCTCCATCTGATGAGCGGGATTCTCCGGCCTTCCCTTATTTCAGCGGGTCGTAGCCGCCCGGATTGAACGGGTGACACCTGAGTATCCGTCTGATTCCAAGATAGCTTCCCTTAAAGAAGCCGTATTTTTCAAGGGCTTGAATGAAATAGGCCGAACACGTAGGATAGAATCTGCAGGTTTGAGGAAAAAACGGGGAAATGAACTTCCGGTATCCCTTGATAAGAAAAATCAGCACCGTTTTCATAGGAGTAAACCGCTTTTTGTCAGCAGCTGTTTCATGTTTTTTTCTATATCTTTCTGCTTTGCGCGCGTTTCCGTCATCGTGTTCCGCGCAATAAAAAGTATATCAAAACCGGGTTTCAGCCCACCCTCAACTACGCGAAAACTCTCCCTTATCAATCTGCGGGCCCTGTTTCTCTGCACGCTGTTTCCTACTTTTTTACTTGCCAGAAAAGCACGTCTGTTGTACTCAAAACCGTTCCTCACAAAAAACAGCACGAGATACTTTCCTCCTGCGGATTTGCCCTTCTTGAAAAGGCGGTCAAAATCTCTCTTGTTCCGCAGTATTTCCTTCTTCAGCATGGCCTAAGACTGAGAAAACGCCGATTCATTCCTGCGCCCGTATCCTCCGCGCGGAATCAATGCCGGTTTTCTACGCCGAGAGAACCTTTCTTCCTCTGGTCCTTCTGCGCTTCAACACATTCCGGCCGTTTTTCGTCTTCATTCTCTTGCGAAAACCGTGTTCCTTTTTCCTCTGCCTTTTCTTCGGCTGATACGTCATTTTCATAAGCTTTTGCTCCTTACTTGATTCGCCGGGATCTAAATCTCAATCCCTCTCTCTTTCTTCCCTCTAAAATAAACTTTTCTCTAAAACGAACATTTTACATTATAACATATTACTTTACTCCCCGGTTGTTTGAAGCCTTACCGGCAGTACAAGATATTCGTAGCTGTCCCCTTTCAGCGGCCGTATCAGGCAGGGGCTGACGCTTTTATTGAACAGCATCAGTATTTTTTCATCATCTATGCCTTTCAGCGGTTCCCCTATAAACCGGCCGTTAAACCCTATTTCTATATCCTCGCCCTCTTTTGAAATAACAACGCTCTCCCGCGTCGTCCCCTCATCGGCCCGTGAGGTGATTACGAGTTCATTTCCCTCTATCTTAAATTTGATAAAGGAGTTTTTCCCCTCCTTCACAAGGATAGACGCCCTGTCCACGCAGTCAAGCAATTCTTTTTTATCTACCTCTACCCGTATCGCGTTTTCTTTCGGAATAATATCCTCATACTTGATAAACTCGCCTTCCATAAGCCGGACCGATATATTCGTCTCATCCATGCTTATAAACACCCTCTTTTCGCCTACCGCTATCTTTATCTCTTCCGAACTTTCTCCCTCTTCATCATCCGTCCCCTTTTCATAATCGGACAAAATCCTTCCCAGTTCGTTCATTATCCTTCCGGAAATAATCATCCTCTGTTCTTCTCTGACTCCCTCCGCCGGTTCCTTTTTTATTGCCATCCGAAAGCCGTCAAGCGCCGCCATCGTTATTATGCCATCCTTTATATCCATCAGAACGCCCGTAATAATTCCGCGCGCTTCCTCTATGCTTGCCGCAAAGGCCGTTCCCTTTATCAAATCTTTCAACGTTTCCTTTTCAAGCGATACCGAACCATCTCCCTGTATCATCTCTATCTTCGGAAAATCCTCCGTCGGGATGCCCTGAAGCGTGGAACTGAACGTCCCGTTCTCTATTTTCACCGTTCCTTCTTCGTTTATCGAGAAAAAAACACTCCCTCTGTTTAATTTTCTTATAATATCGGAAAAGAGCTTTGCGGAAACCACTATTTCCCCGGGTTCATCACAAACAGCCCTTATGCCCGTCTCTATATATATTTCAAGGTCGGAAGCGGTCAAAACCACTTTTCCTCTCTCCGAATCCGCCGTTATCTTTATCCCCTTTAAAATGGGAAGCGTTGTCCTTGCTGAAACGCCTCGTGAAACGATATTAAGCGCTTTAATTAATTCTTTTTGTTCACATTTAAATTTCATTTTATTTTCCTTTCTTTATCTTTTATATTTATTGTTGTTATAAAGCGTGTGTAATTGTTGATAAACTCTGTGGATTAGTTTGTTTCAACATATATCGTCTTTTTAACGTGTTGATAAAAATGTTGATAGAATAGTAGTAGTGTTAATTATTCCGTATGACATTCTCAAGCTCCGTAAGTATCTTCTTTATATTTCCATCATTTGTCTTTAACCCGTTTATTTTTTCACACGCGTAGAGGACCGTTGTATGGTCCCTACCGCCGAACGAATTTCCTATCTCCTTCAGAGAGAGATTCGTCATTTCTTTGCAGAGGTACATCGCAAGCTGCCGCGGGAAGGAAAATGTCCGCGCTTTCTTTGACGATTCTATATCCGACACCTTTATTGTATAATATGCCGCGACGCTTTTCTTCACCGCATCCGGCGTCGGCACAATGTCCTGTTGCGTTATCACATCGTGAAGCACCGACCGGGCCATGACCTTATTGATAGGGAGACCGCTCAAAGTGCTGTACGCGACCACACGGTTGAACGCGCCTTCCATCTCGCGCACATTGGTCTTTATTTTTTCGGCAATCAGCGAAATCACTTCATTCAGCCCGTCGGTCATCGGGATATTGTCGAGGATGGCCTTATTTTTCAGAATAGCTACCTTCGTTTCAAAAACCGGCGGCTGAATATCCGCAATCAGCCCCGAAGAAAGCCGCGACTGCAACCGTTCGTCAAGCCCCAGCAGGTCCTTCGGCGGCCGGTCGCTTGAGAAAATAAGCTGCTTGCCGCTTTCATACAGCGTATTATACGTCCAGAAAACCTCTTCAATAGTCCGCGTTTTGGATTCAATGAACTGTATATCGTCTATCATAAGGACATCGATATTGCGGTACTTCGCCTTGAACGCGTTCATATGCTCCGTCCGCTCGCTGCCCGAAGCCATAGACGCCGAAACATAGTCGTTCGTATACATCTCGGAGGAGACGTACCTGACCCGCAAGTCCGGATAATGATCGATAATATAATGCCCGATAGCGCACATGAGGTGAGTTTTACCGAGGCCCGCCCCGCCGTAGATGAAAAGCGGGTTGTAGGACGGGTTCGGGCTTTCCGCGTTTTCCGCCACGTAGAGCGCGTAGGAATACGGGAACCGGTTGTTTTCGCCGACAACAAACGTATCGAAGGTGTAGCGCGGGTTCATGAGCCCTTCTTCGGAAATATCGAAGTCGCGGGAACCCTTGTGTTTCTTCCCGTTTTTCTCGATTTCCTCGGGAAGGAAGAAGAAAACATTCCTCACATTCCCCATCACCTCATTGCTTTTGCTGATGATGATGTCGCGGTAGCGGTTCTCGAGCTGGGCTTTTGTCAGCTCGATAGGGGCTATGAGGTAGAGCGATTCCGATGCCTTATCATATTTGTAGAATTTCAGGTCGCTGAACCACGCATTGTAGTTCACATCCTCGAGAAAATCCTTTAAATTTGCCAGAACGGCATGCCATTTTTTTTCTGTGGTAACGGTCATAGGTGATTAAAACGTCCCTTTTTATAAAAAACTAACGATAACGGCCGGCAGTCTCACGAATGAAGCTACCACCTATCATATAATTTATTTTATTCACACACAAGCGGTAATTCTGAAATAAATCAAAAAAGAGCAAAAATATTTTATCCACCGCACAATAATGTTATCCACAATTCATCATCTTGTGTAAGCGCGTGGTTTCATCACTATTCGGAGTTATTGACAACGTGTTGATAAAAATTATGCAGATTTCCACACGCCTCGTATATAATAAGGGGATATGATAATAAACGCAATAGAACTGACGAATTTCAGAAATTATGCAGGCGCTGCGGTCAGCTTCGACCCTGCCGCGAACATCGTGACGGGGAGAAACGGCCAGGGCAAAACGAACCTGCTCGAAGCAATCTACCTTATGTCTCTCGGAAAGTCCTTCCGCACCCTGAAAGATGAGGAAATGATACGTTTCGGCGAGGATTTTTTCCGCATTGCCGGCAGCTTTACGAAAGGCGGCGAAGCGCTTGCCGTGGAGATACGGGAAAGCCGGCGCGAAAAGAAATTCATTTTAGACGGGGCGGAACACCGCCGCTACGCTGACCTCGCGGGCCACGTCTACACCGTCATCTTCTCGCCGGAAGATCTGCGTATCGTCAAGGAAAACCCCGACAAACGGCGCAAATTCATGGACCGCGAACTCTTTTTCCTGAAGCCGCTCTACTACGTGGAATTAGTCCGGTACCGGAAAGCCCTGCGGAACAGGAACGCCGTCCTGCGCGAACCGAATCCGAACGAAGATCTGCTCAGTATCTATGAGGAACAGCTGGCGGAATCCGGCGCGCGCGTCATGCGCGAACGCGCCGCATTCACGGAAAAGCTCGACGCGCGAGCGCGCGAAACGCAGGAAAACATCACGAGCGGCGCCGAACGGCTGACCGTCGCCTACGACGCGGGCGTAGGATTCGTTGCGGACGAACAGGAACAGGCGCGTCTCATACGCGAGGCGCTTGCCCAAAGCCGCGAAAAGGATATACGGAACCGGATCACCTCGACCGGGCCGCACAAGGACGACCTGAAAATCTGCGCGAACGGGATAGACCTGCGCAAATACGGCTCGCAGGGCCAGCACCGCACGGCCGCCCTCTCCCTGAAACTCGCCGAACTCAGCCTTATCAAAGAGGAGACGGGCGAGGACGCCATCCTCCTCTTAGACGACGTCCTTTCCGAGCTTGACGAGGATCGCCAGAAACAACTGATAAGCTCCTTCGAAAGCAACCAGCTGTTCATCTCAACCGCCGAACTGACGGACAATCTTCTTCGTCACCTGCCCGCCGGCAAAACCCACTGCGTGTCAGAGGGGCGTATAGTCTGACACAAAAGCGCGGGCTTCCCGGTGTCTCTTATGATAAAGGCATCACACGCAAAAGAAAGGACGGCCAGTTCAAAGATGAAACAGAGAAAGTACAGGATAATAGCCATAATGACAGTGGTTGCGGCGCTGCTGCTCGTGTCTGCGTGCGGCAAAGACGCCGGGGCGGAAAAAGGGAGCGGCAAAGCGGATAAGGCGCCGGCGGAAACCCGCTCCGTTACGATACAGGACGAGGACATCGTCGTTACCTCCTGGGTATCGGAGGCCTCTCCGGACGAAAATGTATCCCACCTGAAAGACGCGACCTTTCTATCCGTCGGCTCGTCGGGCAAGGGAACGAAAGCGGTCGGTCTCGCGCGGTTCGCCCTGCCCTCCGGCATCACGCCGGACGATGTGGAAAAAGCGACGCTATCGCTGAAACCGAAGAAAGGCAGCCTGTCCGGCGTCCGGGTCGCAGCGGTGACCAAGAAATGGGCCTTCGCGGAAGCCGATTGGAACACGCTGAAGGACGCGTTCGGCGTGCCCGCGGCGGAAGCCTCCGCCACACCCGGCGAAAACGGCCTTCTTGAAGCCGACGTGACCGGCATCGTCAAGTCATGGCTCGGCGCCGATACGGACAATTACGGTTTTTCCCTCACCGGGGTGAAAGACGGGGAGACGGCCGAGTTCTATTCCGCCGGCGCCGACAACGTCAAGGATTTTCCCGCTCTGACCATCACCTATCGGAGCGCCGTACCGGCGGAAAAGTATGGACGATTTGACTACGCCGCGGATAAAGGCGAGAGCGGCAATTGTTTCTCCTACGCCCTGCGCCACAATCAGGGGATTTATCTGAAGGACCTCGGCGTTGACGAAAAGACGCTCGCAAACGAGTATCTCAACGGGGGAGAGGACAAGGCGCTCGAATATTTCAAGGGCAAGGCGCTCGCCTATATCGACGAACACAAGGCGGAGCTGAACATCGATTCGTGGCGCGAACTGAAAGGGATAGGCGACAAGATAGACCCGGAGAAGGAATATATCGTGGTGATGAAAATCGGCTTCGCGGACGGCATTAAAACGGCGAAGGACTTCGACATCGACAAAGATTTCGACTTCCACTTCCGCGCGCGCCTGAGCGACGGGACATGGGCGGAGAAGATGGGCAGCGAGCCGTCGCGCGTCATCCCGGGCTCGAACCCGGCCTACGACGCGTCAAAATACCCGTGGGACAGCAACTACCTGTGGGGCTATTCCAAGTGGAACGGCTTTTATAAGAGCAAGCCGGTCTACCTCGCTGTGACAAAGACGGCATAAGAACGCCGCCTTTGCGCCCGAAAGGGACACAAAAAAGAACGTCCCCGGTGTGTCCCCGGTGTGTTGTCGGGGATTTAGTGGCGGGCAGGATTGCCAAAATCGCGGCTCTAAGGCAAAAACGGGGCGTGTTCTAAAGTTTTTGTCATTATTATTACAAAAGACGAAAAAAGACGAAATTCGCGTTGAAAACGGCGCGAATTTTTGGTATAATTTATATATGAAAAGGACGAACACATTTTCGTAAATCAGGTAAGGCGCGGTGGGCGTAACAGCTCATCGTCCTTCTTTTTTTGCTTATCGGGAGAGTACCAGCGGGAGGGATGAATGTCAGCGGATACGGAACGACAGAAATATGACGCCGAACAAATAGAGGTATTAGAGGGATTGGAACCCGTCCGGCAACGGCCGGGTATGTATATCGGCAGCACAGGCACGAAGGGCCTGCACCACCTCGTGTACGAGGTCGTCGACAATAGCGTGGACGAAGCCCTTGCGGGCTTCTGTAAGAATATCAGCGTCACCATTCAAAAGGACAATTCGATAGTCGTCGAGGACGACGGGCGCGGCATGCCCGTGGACAACCACCCGAAACTCGGGATACCGGCGGTGGAGGTCATTCATACGGTGCTGCACGCGGGCGGCAAGTTCGGCGGCGGCGGCTACAAGGTTTCGGGCGGGCTGCACGGCGTGGGCGCCTCGGTCGTCAACGCGCTTTCCGAGCATATGGAAGTCGAAATCAAGCGAAACGGCTATACCTACAAGCAGACCTATTCGCGCGGCAAGACGCAGACGCCCCTTGAAATTATAGGGGAATCGAGGAAAACGGGCTCAAAGACGACGTTCAAACCGGACCCGGAAATCTTTGACGAAACCGATTTCAACTATGGTACGCTCGAACACCGTCTGCGCGAGATGGCTTTTTTGAACAAGGGCGTAAAAATCGCCCTTGACGATCAGCGCGAGGGAAAGAAGAGGAAAGACGTATTCTGTTATGAGGGCGGCATCCGCGAGTTTGTAAAGTACCAGAATGAGCACAAGGACATCGCGCCGATACACAAGGACATCATCTATTTCGAGGCGGTGCGCGAGACGGGGAACGCCGAGGTCGAAATCGCGATGCAGTATACGAAGGCGTTCAGTGAAACGGTCTTCACCTATGCGAATAATATCAACACGATTGACGGCGGCATGCACCTTGCGGGATTCCGCTCGTCGCTGACGCGCGTGTTCAACGATTACGCCCGGCGCACGGGTATGCTGAAAGAAAAAGAGGAGAATTTCGCGGGCGAGGATATTCGCGAAGGCCTGACGGCCATTATCTCCGTAAAGATGGAAAATCCGCAATTCGAGGGCCAGACGAAGGGAAAGCTCGGGAACAGCGATATTCGCGGTTTTGTCGAAAGCACGACGAACGACAGGCTTATGGCCTTTCTTGAAGAGAACCCGTCACAGGCGAAGGACATTCTCGCGAAAATCATCGCGGCCTACAAGGTCCGCCTGAAAACGCAGAAGGTGCGTGACATCGAGCGCAAGAACCTGATGGGCGGCGGCAGCCTGCCCGGCAAGCTTGCGGACTGTTCCGAAAAGGATCCGGCGAAGTCGGAGATTTTCCTTGTCGAGGGCGATTCGGCCGGCGGCTCGGCCAAGCTCGGCCGCGACCGCACGCGCCAGGCTATCCTGCCACTGCGCGGCAAGATTTTGAACGTGGAAAAAGCGAACGAGGGGCGCATGCTCAGTTCGGACGAAATCAAGAACATGATTACGGCTTTCGGTTGCGGTATCGACATACCGGGCAGCGAGGATTCGTTCGACCTCGAAAAGCTGCGCTACCATAAAATCATTATTATGACGGATGCGGACGTCGACGGCGCGCATATCCGCACCCTGCTGCTGACATTCTTCTTCCGTTATATGAAACAGCTGATTCTGAACGGCCACGTCTATATCGCGCAGCCGCCGCTCTATCAGGTGCGTCGCGGCAAGGAAATACATTATACCTATTCCGAACGGGAGCAGGATAAGCTGATGCGCGAGCTCGGCGAAAAGGCGCCGAACGCGAAGTACGACATACAGCGTTACAAAGGTCTCGGCGAGATGGACGCAGCCCAGCTGAAGGAAACGACGATGGACTGGAACAACCGTACGCTGATTCAGGTAACGGTGGACGACATCACGCTTGCGGACGAGATATTCTCAATGCTGATGGGCGACAAAGTGGAGCCGCGCCGCCGCTTCATCGAAGAGAACGCGGCCTACGTAAAGAACCTCGACATATAAAAGGAGAATTAGGTGGAACAACAGATAGATGAACTGAAGATGATTCAAACCGAAATTCACGACGAGATGAAAAACGCGTATATCGACTACGCGATGAGTGTCATCGTCGCGAGAGCGTTGCCGGACGTGCGCGACGGTTTGAAGCCGGTACACCGGCGTATACTCTACGGCATGAATGAGCTCGGCGTGACGCCGGACAAACCGCACAAAAAATCCGCGCGTATCGTCGGCGATGTCATGGGTAAATACCACCCCCACGGTGATTCGTCCATCTATGACGCGATGGTCAGGATGGCACAGGATTTCTCGACCCGATACCCCTTGGTTGACGGGCACGGGAATTTCGGCAATATCGACGGCGACGGGGCTGCGGCGATGCGATATACGGAAGCCCGCATGAGCCCGCTTGCCCTGCAGATGCTGCGCGATATTGACAAGGATACGGTGGACTTCGTACCGAATTTCGATGGGGAGGAAAAGGAGCCGAGCGTTCTGCCGTCCCGTTTTCCGAACCTGCTCGTCAACGGTTCAAACGGCATTGCGGTCGGTATGGCGACGTCCATCCCCCCGCATAATTTAACGGAAGTCATCAATGCTACCGTAACGCTGATAGACGAGCCGGAAACGGAGGTCGACGCGCTGTGCAAGATAGTGACAGGGCCGGATTTCCCGACGGGCGCGACCATTCTCGGAAAAAAAGGCGCGCGGGACGCATACAAGACCGGCCGCGGCTCCGTGCTCGTGCGGGCTACGCACGAATTTGAGGAGACGAAAAAAGGCAAACAGCAGATCGTCTTTACCTCCATCCCCTATCAAATCAACAAGGGGAACCTGCTCGAGAAGATGGGCGAACTCTGGCGCGAAAAGAAGATTGACGGCATCGCGGAGGTGCGCGACGAGTCGAGCATGGAGGGTATCCGTATCGTTGTTGAATTGAAGCGCGAGGCGAACCCGCAGGTGACGCTGAACCGCCTGTTCAAGCAAACGCAGCTTCAATCGAGCTATTCGATGATAATGCTCGCCCTCGTAGACGGCCAGCCGCGCGTATTGAATCTGAAAGATATGCTCGGGCATTATCTTACGCACCAGAAGAACATCGTGACACGGCGTACGCGCTACGACCTCGCGAAAGCCGAGGCGCGGGCGCATATCGTCGAGGGCCTGCTGATCGCGCTCGACAATATCGACGAAATCATCAAGACTATCCGCTCGAGCTATGACAACGCGAAAGAGAACCTGATGGGGCGGTTCCACCTTTCCGACTTGCAGGCGCAAGCCATTCTCGATATGCAGCTGCGCCGCCTGCAGGGCCTCGAAAAAGAGAAGCTCGAAAAGGAATACGGCGAACTGAAGAAGATGATTGCCTATTATAAGGAACTGCTCGGGGATGAACATAAGCTGATGAACGTCGTAAAGGACGAACTCATCGAGATTCGCGACAAGTGGGGCGACGCGCGCAAGACGGCCATCGCGCCGGCCGCGGCCGAGATAGAGGAGGAAGACCTTATCGAGGAAAGCAACGTGGCCATTACGCTGACGCACCTCGGCTATATCAAGCGCGTGGAGGCGGACGTCTACAAGACGCAGAAGCGCGGCGGCAAGGGCATCATGGGATTGACGACGCGGGACAACGATTTCGTGCGCGACCTTATCATCACGTCCACACACGATTATCTGATGTTCTTTACAAATACGGGAAAGGTGCATAAAATAAAGGCATACGAAATACCCGAAGCCCAGAGGGCCGCGAAGGGTACGCCCGCCATCAATTTCCTGAACCTCATGCAGAGGGAGCGGATAACGGCGGTGATGCCGATACGGGAATTCCCGGACGACAAGTACCTGATAGCCGTCACGAAGCACGGGACCATCAAGAAGACGTCGCTCTCGCAGTTCGACACGAACCGCAAGAACGGGCTGATTGCCATCAACCTGAAAGACGGCGACGAGATGATCGGCATCAAGCAGACGAGCGGCACGAACATCGTCATGATTGTGACGAAGAATGGCAAGAGCATCTGCTTCCACGAGAACGATGTGCGGCCGATGGGACGGCAGGCTACGGGCGTCAGGGCCATCAATCTCGACGAAAACGACGAGGTCGTGGCGATGGACCTTGCGGAGAAGGACGAGAAAGTCCTTGTCGTGACGAAGAACGGCTACGGCAAGAGGACGCCCGTCGAGGAATACAAGGTACAGACAAGAGGAGGCAAAGGCGTACTTACGTACGATAAGGCGAAGTTCAAGAAAACAGGAGAGCTCGTCGGGGCGACCATCGTGACCGACGACGACGAATTACTTTTGATCAACTCGGACGGCGTTATTATACGCATAGGAGCCAAGGAGATCAAACCGCTCGGAAGGCAGACCCTCGGCGTTAAAATCATGAGGGTCGGCCAGGACGCACAGATCATAGCCATCGCAAAAGTGGTGAAGGAAGCAGAGACCGAGGAGTAAGGGGGAGAGATGACATACGCTATCAAGAAGGATTATGACAGCCAACGGGACAAGTGGCTTGTCGTACTCACCGGCGAAATCGATATTTCGAACGCGGCCGGACTGAAACAGGAGCTGAGCGACGCATACGGGGAACACGCGGCCGATATGGATGTCGATATAAGCGGCATATCCTATATCGACAGCACCGGGCTCGGCATTATTATCAGCCTGTATGGAAAGATGCGGGAAAGCGGGAATAAAATCAAACTTTTAAACCCGAGAGACAATGTAAAGAAGCTGCTGAAAATCACGCAGTTGGACAAGGTATTATGTTAGGGGGGGCGGAAATGAACGACCATATAAAACTCGTAATACCCTGCAAGCCCGAGTATGTAAGTACGGTACGGCTTATGGTATCGTCCGTCGCGAGTCGGGCGGGATTCAACATCGAGGCAATAGAGGATATGAAGGTGGCGGTATCCGAGGCGTGTACGAATATCATCAATCACAGCAAATTATGCGGGGAAGATGAGTATCGGGTCATGTGCACGCGGGGAACAGACCGGATGGAGATATTGGTTGAGGACGATGGCGTAGGTTTTGACGCAGTCGGGCGGCCGGAGGTCGAACAAGGGAAAATAAGCGAAAGCGGCCTCGGGATATTTATTATCAAGGCCCTGATGGATGAAGCGGAAGTGTTGAGCGAGGAGGGGTGCGGAACCCGGTTTCTCATGGCAAAGTATCTGACAGTGGGCGAAGAGTAACCGGATACGCAGGGCAATGGAAGAAAACGCCTTTAATACCGAACAGATCAGAAAACTGTTCAACGAATATTATAAGACGAAAGACATCGGGTTGAGGAATGAGCTTATCGAACACTATCTTCCGGTCGTGGATATTCTCATTTCCAAGTATTTGAACAGGGGCGTCGAATACGATGATTTGAAACAGGCCGGCTCGATGGCGTTGGTGTTCGCCGTGGAGAGGTTTGACCCGACAAAGGACTATGAATTTACGAGCTTTGCGACGCCGACCATTATCGGTGAAATAAAGCGGTATTTTCGCGATAAGGGTTGGGCGATGAAAGTGCCGCGCCAACTGAAAGAAATCGCGTTGCAGCTACCGAAAGCGCAGGAGCGGCTTTACTCGGAGCTTCAGCGGCAGCCGCAAATAGATGAAATAGCCAAATACCTCGGCTATTCGGAGGAAAGAATACTTGAAGCGATGGAAAGCAGCAAGAGTTTTCAGGCGCTTTCGCTGAATCAGGATTTCGAAGATGAAGGGAACGAGGAACAGGACTCGAGCATCGAACGGTTTACGGGAACGCAGGAGAGCGGGTTTGAAAGTTTTGAGAACGCGGATTTGATAAAACGTGTGGTGGACACGCTCAATGAACGCGAAAAACTCATTTTCACGCGGCGGATGCTCGGCAGCGATTCACAAGAGGAAGTCGCCGCCGAACTCGGCGTCAGCCAGATGACGGTATCCCGTATGGAAGAAGTCATCAGGCAGAAATTCCGGGCGGAGTTTTCGTAGGGCCGGGCAAAGAGATATGTCGCAGGGGCCGCGCGGAGACGGACGAGGCGAAGGCTGGAGCGGGTCCTGAAAAATAGAGAAATAAAGGAATTATATGAGGAAACGTGTTTTTTCGGGCGTGCAGCCCACGGGCAATATCCATATCGGCAACTATCTGGGGGCGCTCAGGCAGTTCGTGCAGCTTCAGGACGAAAACGACTGTATCTACTGCATTGTAGACCTGCACGCCATTACGACGCCGAAAGATCCGCGGGAGTTGCGGGAACATATCCTGAACGTGGCCGCGCTCTATATGGCGGTCGGCATAGACCCGGCGAAATCGACGGTTTTCGTACAGTCCGATGTGCCGGGCCACGCGGAACTTTCGTGGATACTCATGTGCAATTCCTATACGGGCGAACTGTCGCGCATGACGCAGTTCAAGGACAAGAGCCGCGCGAGCGAATCAGCGGGAACCGGCCTTTTTGCCTACCCCGTGCTGATGGCGGCGGATATACTGCTCTACGATTCGGATATAGTCCCGGTCGGCAACGATCAGAAACAGCATATCGAACTGACGCGCGACATCGCGATTCGCGTAAACAATAAATACGGCGAGGACACGTTTGTCGTACCCGAGGGGCGTTTTCTGAAAGAGGGCGCGCGCATCATGGCGCTTGACGACCCGTCGGCAAAGATGAGCAAGAGCGCGGAAAATGAGCTGAGCCGTATCTCGCTTCTCGATGATGAAGCGAAGATAAAAAAGGCCATCATGCGGGCGACGACGGATTCGGACGGGGAAATACGTTTTGATCCGGAAAACAAGCCCGGGGTCAGCAATCTACTCACGATATACGGCGTGTTCACGGGAACCTCCGTGGCGGAACTGGAAAAGAACTATGCAGGGCAGGGCTATGGCGCGCTGAAAAAGGACTTAGTGGAAGTGACCATAGAGAGCCTGCGCCCGATACGCGAAAAATATGCGGAGATTTGCGCGTCCGGAGAGCTTCCGCGCATTTTGGCGGATGGCGCCGAACAGGCCGGAGCCAAAGCGGAACAGGTCATACGCCGCGTGAAAGAACGGTTCGGGCTCGGAAGCAGGTAGGCGAAGCTACGGAGGAAAGGCGGGTCAGGCGCGGTTACTTTGGCCGTTGCTGTTCCCGCATTCTCTGTATCTGGGCGTGACGGCGTTCGCGCGCGGGGTCGGGCTGCTGGTTTTGTTGCAGCAAACGGTTTGGCTCACCGTCCTCATTCTGCGAAGAAGATATGCGCGGTTCGTTCCAAATCATCGTTGAGGGGAACTCCACCATCGGTACCTCCTTGCTCGGTCGGCCGGGGCGCTTCCACGGACGGCGCCTGCGTATCATCTGCCACGCGGGTTGTTCGTAGGTCAGCAGCCACTGCTGTGGATAGAACAGTTCATAGAGCGCCAGGAAGAGAATGAGCATCATGCCCGCGAGCAGCCAGCCGCCAAGTACGTCCGTCGGATAGTGTACCCCGAGGTAGATACGGCTCAGGCCGATACCAAACGCAAGCAAGGAAAGCGCTATCGTGAAAAACCACGACGCGCCGGGATTGTTCCGGAGGAAGAAATAGCGGCGCAGCAGTATCATCAGCAGAATATAGAGCATGAATCCGGCGCTCGCATGGCCGCTCGGAAAACTGTAGGATCCGATGTCGATAAGGCGCAGCGCCTCATCGGGGCGTACGCGTTCCACGATTCCCTTTATTATCGCATTGACGAGGGCGCACAGCAGGACGCCTATTGAGGCGGGGGCGCCGAAACGGAAGCGCGTGGGCAGTATGAGCAGGACTGCGCATACGCCGATAATGGTATACGTATTCGCGCAGAATGTGAGGATCTTCATCACACTCGTCAAAAAATTGTTCCGCAGAGCGACAAAGGCGTCAAGAACCGGTTTGTCGACGTCCGCCGTCTTGCCCGTCGTCACAAGAATCGTGCAGAGGACAAACAGCGCGAGCAAAGCCGCAAAGATGATCCATTTCACTATTGACGGTTTTTTCTGTTCGTAAATTTCCATAGAATAATTTTATACCACACCGTTCCATTCGTCGAGCTTTGATCTCACGATACCCTCAACCCGTTCCGCAAGGCCCGCGGCCTCTTCCTTTGTCAGCGACGCCGTTTCGATGGGCGGGTGTACGTAAAAATTCACCGTATGTGGCCGAATATAGCCCTTTTCCTCGTAGAGATGCCACGAGCCGCGTATCGTTACGGGTACCACGGGGACGCCCGTGCGCAGCGCGAGCCGCAGGCTCCCTTTTTTGAACGAAGCCATGCCGTCGCCGAGATACCTCGTCCCTTCCGGGAAAATCACGAGTGAAAACCCCTCGCGCAGATATTCCTCGCCTTCGCGGAAAACCTCTACGGCCGCGCGCGGATCCCCCTGCACGAGAAAGACGCTGCGTATGCGCCGTATCCACCGGCCGAAAAAAGGAAGCTTCCCGAGGTTTTGTTTCGCCACAAAGCCGATTTGCCGTTTCCGGAAGAGTGCGAGGAATACGAAAATATCGCCGTAGGCCTGATGGTTCGAAACGAAGAGCGCCGGTTCTGCGGGTATGCGTTCAAGCCCTTCGGCCCGTATGTCCGCGCCGAATTTCTGCGTGATTTTTGCGCCCCACCATGACGAGGCTTTCAATATCGCCTCACGTTCCCCGCGGAAATCACCGGCCACTCTGCACCGGTCCGCCTCGGCGCCGAATTTGCGTATGTGAAAGAGGCTCCAGAGTATCCACGAAAAAAATCGCAGGTTTTTAAAGAATTTCGTCACCGCTTCCATCAGTTCATCTCCATAGCTTGTCGGGATAGACACCCCTGTCCTTCAGCGCCTGCAGCGCGCTGACCACCGATTTCCGGTCCTCCTTGTACGTGATGCCGTACCAATGGTCGTCGGTCGTCATCACTTTCACGGTCGCTTCGCCGGCGTCCTTCATATCGCCGACCGTACGCGGCAGCTGATACTCGCCCCGCAGCGGGTCTGTGCGCAGTATCCTGTCCAATGCGGCGGGAAATTCCCGGACCGCTATTTCCATAAACCCCTCCGTGAAGCCCCAGAAGTTCATCGAGACCACGGCGTCGGCCGGCAGCGGAATCCACGTCTCGTCGTCTTCCGTATAGGCGATCTCCGCGCCGCGCCGCATTATCTTCAGGCGCTCGTCGACGCCCGCCATAAACCCGTCCGCGTCCACGCGGCAGATGCCGCGCGCCACATGACCGTTTTCCGTCACCGTATTCTTCAGCGTATAGCCGACCATCGCGTAACGCGCCGTTTCATCGTTTTTAGCCGATGAAAGGTAATCGAACATAAGCTGGTAGGCGTGCGGCCCGTAATAATCGTCTGCGTTTATCACGACAAAGGGCCCGCTCACCGCATGCCGCGCGGCCATCACCGCGTGGCAGGTCCCCCACGGCTTCACCCTGCCCTCCGGCACGCGATACCCGGCCGGCAGGTCATCGAGCCGCTGGAAGGCGTAGTCTATGTCGATATGTTTTCCGGCGCCCTCATCCAAAAGCGCGCGCACGTCCGCTTCTATATTTTTATTAATAACGAAAACCGCCTTCTCGAATCCGGCGAGGAGCGCGTCATACAGCGAAAAATCAGCAATGTTCTCGCCCTGCTCACTTACGGGCTCTATCTGTTTCAGTCCACCGTACCGCGAACCCATGCCCGCCGCCATCACTACAAGTACCGGTTTGTCCATATATTCCTCCTGTTATACCGAAAGCTCCTGTCATATAGCCTTATATATTATAACCTCTTATCGCGGAATCCGTACCACTTGAGCGAAATCGCTTTACTTCCGCGTATGGCTTCATATAATTTTATAATAGCACTCAATAAAAAACGGGGGAACGAATATGGAAATCAAAAACAAACACTCACGGACCGCCTACCGCGTCTTTTGGGGCATGGTGTTCCTGCTCGCGGGCGCGGCCATCATACTGAACGTCACGGGGATATTCGAAATCCCGAGCGGCGTAGATCTCGGCGACCTCGTCTGGTCCGTCGCGCTTGCGCTCGTCTTCGTATGGAGCATTCTCCACCGGTTCTGGTTCTTCACCTTCTGCGCCATCATCGGCGCGGGCGCCGTCTGGAGGGACCAGCTCGGCTTGCCGAACGAAAGCTTTTGGCCCATTGCCGGTGCGGCGTTATTGCTGAGCATCGGCCTGTCCATCCTGCTCAAGCCGAAACGCCGGTATGATTGGTCATACGAATATATCGGGAGATCTTCGCCCGGGCAGGGCGGATCGGACGGAAGTGAGGCGCAGACGCCGCACAAGGAAGGCGTTGCTTCTTCCGGCGGCATACACACCTCCGCGACCGGGGACGATAATGACGTCTTTATCAAGGCTTCGTTCGGCGCGACCATCAAATACGTGAACGCGCAGGCGCTGAAACACGCCTATCTCGACTGCTCGTTCGGCTCCATCAAGGCCTTTTTCGACAATGCGGCCATCCATGCGGACGGCGCCGTCATAGAGATAGACAATTCCTTCGGCGGCGTGGAGCTGTATATCCCGAAAGAATGGCGTTTGACGGACGACATCAATCGCATGCTCGGCGGCGTTGACGTGAAAAACCCCGGTTTCGAAAAAGCGACGGGGCCCCCGGTCACACTGACCGGCAGCGTCAAATTCGGCGGCATAGAAATCATCTATGTGTAGCGACGTACAACGACACAAATAAGAACGTCCCCATTGTGTTCCCATTGTGTTCGATTTAGTATAATAGAGGCACTATGAAGCTGCGCATTGAAACGGACGAAAACGCGGAAGAAACCGAAGTCGTGATACGCTGTCGGGAAATAGACAGTGAGGTCGCGGGAATACAGAACGCCGTGCTCACGCGGGCGGCGGGCGGCGCGAAGATACGCCTGTCGAAAGGCGGCGAGGATTTTTTCCTGCGGCCGGACGAGATATTATTCTTTGAATCCGAGGGCGGCCGGACGCGGGCGCATACGGCCGGCGAGGTCTTTGAGACAAAACTGCGGCTCTATGAGCTTGAGGAAGCGTTGCCGCGCGGCTTTCTGCGCGTATCCAAATCGGCCATTCTGAATACGGGCAGGATATATTCCATCGCGAAGAACCTGACGGGGCCGAGCATCGTAAGCTTCCGCGGCAGCCACAAACAAATCAGCGTGAGCCGCCAATACTTCTCCTTGTTGAGCGACAGGTTGGAGCGGTAAACAGGGAAATTTGCGATTTCCTGAGCGGCGCTATCGCGATGGTACAAATATCGCGGCGGATAGAGTATAATAGTAAACGGTAATTATACAAAGCATTGAAACGGAAAGAGGAATGCCATGAAGCAAATAAAGACCATTTCGAAGGGTTCGGTCAAGGATATACGGAACAAGGGCTGCGGCGAATGCCAGACGTCCTGCCAGTCCGCGTGCAAGACATCCTGCACGGTCGCGAACCAGGAGTGCGAGAATATTACTACTAAACGCAGATGATTCATCTCTTCACGTTCAAGGACCTGAATATCGTAACAGATACCGAAAGCGGCGCCGTTCACGTAGTGAGCGGCACTGTTTACGATATGCTGTCCGCAGCGGAACACAAAAAGGACCGTCCCTTTTGTGTTGACGCGTCCACACAGCGAGAGGCAAAAGAGGAAATAGAGGAGCTTGTCCGCGAGGGACTGCTTTTTTCGGAGCCGGTTCCCGAGGAACTCGTGTCACCGGAGCTGCGCGAGCCCGTTATCAAGGCCATGTGCCTGCATATCGCGCATGATTGCAATATGCGCTGCGCCTACTGTTTCGCGGGGACGGGCGAATACTCGGGCGAGCGCTCCCTGCTTCCGGCCGAAACGGGCCGGAACGCGATAGACTTTCTGCTTGAACATTCCGGAACCCGCAGGAACCTTGAGATAGACTTCTTCGGAGGCGAGCCGCTGATGAACTTCGGCGTCGTTCGTGACCTGGTTCGCTACGGGCGCGAACGCGAGCGGGAGCTTGGCAAGCATATCCGCTTCACGCTCACGACGAACGGCCTTTTGCTCGACGACGAGAACTCGGCCTTTATCAATGAGCATATGGACAATGTGATTTTGAGTATCGACGGCAGGCCTGAAGTGAACGACCGCGTGAGGCGCACGGTAGCCGGCGGCGGTACATATGAGCATATTATAGGAAAGCTGCGGAGATTCGTGAAAGCGCGCGAAAAAGCCGGCAAACTCTACTACGTGCGCGGCACCTACACCGCGTATAACAAGGACTTTGCAGAGGACGTGGCGCATCTTGCCTCGCTCGGTTTCGGGAATGTCTCCGTCGAGCCCGTCGTGACTTCCGCCGAAGAGGACTTTGCGCTGACCGAAGCGGATATACCGGAGCTCTGCGCCGAATATGACCGGTTAGCCGACCTGATGATAGAACGCGAAAAGAGCGGCGCGCCCCTTTCGTTTTTCCACTTCAATATCGACCTCTCGCAGGGCCCGTGCGTGTTCAAGCGCGCGGCGGGTTGCGGCGCCGGCACGGAATACGTGGCCGTGGCCGCAAACGGGGACCTCTATCCCTGCCACCAATTTGTCGGCGAGCCGGCATACCTGCTCGGCAACGTCAATGCGGGAAACTTTGAAAACCGCCTGTTTGACACGTTCAACACGGCGCACATCTTCAGCAAGCCCGCCTGCCGCGACTGCTGGGCGAAATACTGGTGCAGCGGCGGCTGCCACGCGAATGCGGTCCATATGAACGGCGATATTCTGCGGCCCCATGAACTCGTTTGCGCCCTCGAGCGCAAACGCCTCGAATGCGCCATCGGCCTTGCCGCGCTTGCTCAGATGTAGATATGTCAATGCGGGATTTGTGATACAGTCGCCCGTTTGGCGCGGAAACGCCGTCCGTGGCCGCCGTTTGATTGAACGACAGGGCGGTATGTGGTAAACTAATGTAATGTTACGGATAAATCGGAGGCTCAATGCCCACACAGACGTTTAATAATCTTAATGAAGAAAAAAAGACCCGAATACTCGGGGCCGCAGCCAAGGAGTTCAGCCAGAGAAACGTAGAGGAGGCTTACCTCTCCAATATCGTAAACGACGCGAAGATAGCGAGGGGAAGCTTCTATCAGTATTTCGCGAACAAGGAAGACCTGTACACCTATGTGTTCGAGAAGCTGAGGGCTGAACGCTCCGAGTATGTGCAACCCGCCTTCGAGTTTTACAAGACCGAACCCTTTATGCGCTTCTTTGAGGAATTCTATGTATTGGACAGCGAGTTTTTATTGTCGCACCCCCAGCATATTGAACTCGGGAAGCACCTGTACGGACACGCGCACGGCGTTTCACGGCGATTGATACAGAATATCCAGACAAAGTACAAGGAGATGTTTCTGATTGCGATAGCTTACGACAAGGATCGCGGCCTCATATCGGAAGACATAAATACGGGCAGCTTAGCCGACCTCTGCGTTCATCTTACCACGGATATATTCATCTTCCAGTGCGTCATGGATCAACTTTCCCTGAGGAATATCAAGGAATATACGAAGAATATGCTGACCATTATACGGAAGGGCATAGAACCAAAACAGGGAGCCTGACGGCTCCCTGTTGTTATTACGCCGGAAACCAATAGAGGGAAGTCGTGCGAATCTTTTCGCCAGTCTGCTTCGTTGTCAGAATCCTTACATACCACCAGTATGCGCGGTTCTTCCGCCTCGCATACTGACGAAAATCCTCCGCTCTTTGTTCCTACTATTAGTTTCCGGCGTAATAATGAAGCGCTGTTATTCTGATTTTATAAACGCATACCGCCATTTACGCTGAGCAGATGCCCCGTGACATAGCTGCTTTCGTCGCTTGCGAGAAAGAGCGCGGCATTTGCGATTTCCACAGGTTCCCCGAGGCGTCCGAGCATGGTCAACCCCGCGAATTTATCCAAGAGGTCCTGCGGCACGGTTTTCAGTATATCGGTCATGACGTAACCGGGAGCGATGGCATTGCAGCGCACATTTGCCCCCTTGCGGGCGAATTCTTTGGCCCAGGTCTTTGCCATGCCCACTACGCCGGCCTTGGTCGCGGCATAATTCGTCTGGCCGATATTCCCGAATTCCCCGACAACGGATGAAATGTTGATAATAGAACCGGAACCCTGTTCCATCATAAGCGGCCCGATGAGCCGGGCCATATTAAAGACCCCTTTGAGGTTGATGGCGATGACGAGGTCCCATATTTCGTCGGTCATCTTCTGTATCAGCGCGTCCCGCGTGATCCCCGCGTTGTTCACGAGCACATCGATTTTTCCGTGGCTGCCGGTGATTGCGGAAACCGCGTCCGCACAGCTTTGTGTGTCGGTAACATCCAACCGGATATATTCGACATTATCAGCCTCATAAGAGAGCGGCTGCAAATCACCGGCAAACACGATTGCTCCCTCTCTTGCAAACAGCTTACAGCATTCCGCTCCTATACCGGCGGAACCCCCGGTCACTAATGCGACCTTTCCTTCCAAACGCTTACTCATAAAAATTGCCTCCTTATATAATTAATTGCTTTAACAGTAACGAATAACGAATCTTGATTGTGGCGAAGCGCGCCCGCGCCTCTATGCTATGGCGATATGTTCGGTTTCGCTGTTTATGAAACCGAGCAGCAGCGCGACAAACTCGCCGGGCTTCTCGTACATTGAGGCGTGCCCCGCGTTCTCGATCGTCACATGCCCGGCCTTCGGTATGAGCCGCGCCAGTTCCTCCTGATGAAAGAACGGCGTCACAAAATCGCTGTCCGAGGATATGACCAAAGTAGGGGCCTCAATGCGCGGGAGCTCTGCGCGCTCGTCGTGGTTCTCCGCGCTGCGGGTAAGCCGCCCGAACGCGTCATACACCTCCGGCGTAAATATCTTTACGAATAAGTCCTCGCGTTTCGCCAGCCATTCGTAATTCTCCTCATAGTAGCGGGGAGAATAGATGATGGGAATACAGGTTTTGAAGAACATATGCCCGTCGTAGCTTGCAAAGGAGTATTCCCATGAGCGCCCTATATCCCGCAGCCATGCGGAGGTGTAGGCCGTCGTATTTGCCAGAATCAGTTTTTTTACCCGGTCCGGGTGGTTTATCGCAATCTTCATCGCGATTTCCCCGCCGTAACTGATACCCGCGATATTGACCGCCGGCAGGCCGAGTTCGTCAAGCAGGGCCAAAGCGACCTCGACCTGGATGTCCTGGCTGTATTCATGATTCACCTTATCGCTCTTTCCCTGGTCTATGAAATCAAGCAGCAACAGCCTGTTCGATTTTGTGAATGCCGGGATAAAGGCGGCCCATGACGCGCACGACATGAAGATACCGTTGAGTATGAGCAGCGGCTCGCCCTCACCCGTATCTTCGTAGTATATATCGTGTTCTCCGTATTTGAATTTTGGCATACTGCACCTCCTATTTCAGGTATTTGAGGGTTTTTGCTTCCTCAAGCAGCGTTTCGCGGAAGTCCGGATGGGCGATGGAGATGAGCCTTTCGGCCTTCTCGCGGACAGTGACGCCGCGCAGGTTGACCGCCCCGTATTCCGTTACAACCCAGTCCACATCATTGCGGCTGAGCGACACCGCCGCGCCGGGACGAAGCGTCGGGACGATTTTTGATACGGTCTTTCGCTCCCCCGTTTCCGCGTCCTTGATTGCGGTCGTGCTGTACAGCGCGATGATGGAGCGTCCGTTTTTTGATATTTGCGCTCCGATGGCGGTATCCGCCTGCCCCCCGGTACCGGATATTTGCACGGGCCCTATGCTTTCACTGCAGCACTGGCCCGTAAGGTCGATTTCAACGGTCGTATTGATGCTCACCTGATTGTCATTCCGCGCGATGACGTAGGGATCATTTACGAGAGCGCCGTTCTTTATCAGTATATCGGGGTTGTCGTTCATGAAATCATACATTTCCTGATTGCCCAAAGCAAAGGCGCAGACGACTTTTCCCACGTCGACTTGTTTCTTGCTGCCGTCCACGACACCTATACGCATCAGTTCCATGATCCCGGTCGTCATCATCTCGGTATGGATGCCGAGGTTGCGTTTCGCTTTCAAAAAATTACACACCGCATTCGGGATGCCGCCTATGCCCACCTGGACGCAGTCGCCGTCCTGTACGAGGTTTGCGATGAGTTCGCCTATCTTCATGTCCTTCTCGTTGCTTTCGACATCGGGAATCGTACCCAAAGAATAGTCGCATTCAATCACGTAGTCGATGTCGTCCCATTCGAGGTAATTATCCCCGAATACATGCGGAACATTCGGGCTGATTTCAAGAATAACAATATCGGCCTTTTTCGCGATTTCCTCCTCGTAGGTGTTGCTGCATCCAAAGCGTATACGGCCCGACTCTTCGGGCATGGACGCCGCGCATATCATAATATTTGTTTTCTTGTGGAAGTTGCGCTTGGAAGCGGCCAGATGCAAATGGTTCGGGATGAATGAGACGCGGCCCGTGTCCGCGAGTTTGCGCAAGGTCGGCGTAATGAACCACGAATCTATCAGGAACGCTTTATTGATGTATGTTTCCGTCAGATATTCGCCCTTGGCGGTCGGCATACAGTTTGTGATTGTCACGTCGTCTACCCGGTCCGCTATGGTGTGAAGCTGTCCCAGAAAAGCCTGCGGCTCGTTTCCTCCGAGCCCGACCGTGATGTTGAACCCGCTCTCCACGAGCGCCAACGCTTCCTCAACCGAAATTTTTTTGGAACTGTAATCAAACATCTTACTTTACCTTATCTTCCTTTCTCCCCCAACGAATGCACGTTGACGCCCAGACATACCCGATGCCCGCGGCTATCATTGTCACAATATCCCCCTCTTTGATTTTCCCCTGTTCAAGCCCGAGGGACAGGGTAAGCACCTGATCCACCTGGCCGATGTGGCCATAGTCCTCCAGATAAATCGATTGGTCCTCCGAGAGGCCCATCTCCGCTAATATCGCCTTATGTTGGCTTCTCTTGAAATGCAGTATGCCGAGATAGTCAATATCCGCTCTCGTCAGACCACCGCTCTTTCGGAGGCTTTCGTCTATGCAGCGGTACCAGTTGGGAAGGCTGACCTCGTTCAGCCGGTTCTTCATATTTTCCGCGTCTAAGAGCCGCAGGGATTTGTAGCCTTCCTCCACCGTGTCGGGAGTGAACGGCCGGTTGATGCCGCCTATCTCGACAGCCGCCGCATAAGCAAGCGAACCGTCGGCTATGATGTGCGACCCCAATATCAGATTGCGGTCCATCCCTTTCTTCAGGATCAGCGCACAGCCTCCCGCCGCGAGATTGTACATCATGCTCATATTCTTGTCGGTGTAATCCACGAAATCCCCGTTGCGATACCCGCCCGCGATAAGAATCGTATCTATCTCATCGTCGGAGATGAGCATGTCCTTCGCGATTTTCAAGGTGCTGAGCGTGGTACAGCAGCGGTTTGCCAGATCTATGCCCCACGCGTTCACCGCGCCTATCTCATTTTGTATATACAAGGCAGAGGTCGTCAGCCCGTATTCCTTCCATTCTTCTCCCACGCACAGAATCACGTCTATTTCCGCGGGGTCTATGCCCGTTCGCCGGATGGCGTCGGCGGCCGCGAGCGCACCCATGCGTTGGGTCCCGTCATGCGCGCCCGGGACAGGCTTGCGTCGGACGCCGAGTTTCTCGATGACAGCTTCCTCACTCCACACGCCTTTTGTAGCGTCGGCTATTTCCTTCGCTGTCATAAAGGTGTCCGGTATATACAGCCCGTAACCCGCTATTCCTATGTTTTCTTCTTTCATATAAGATGGCCCCCTTTCCGCAGAGATGACTTTTACGCGCCACAATTGAATAATTTACAATATGACAACCTTGTCACATTTACCATCAGTATAGCACGCTGAAATTATTAATACAATACAAAATACGTATTTTTTATTTGAGCGCCGCCGTTGGGTTTATCGTGAAATTCTCTTGTATAATAATATAATAAAGGTACTCAAAAATAAATTATAAAAAATAAGTAAAATTTATATTGAATTATAGGAACCGACCTGTTATACTAAACACGTAAATGACACATATGTCATTTTGCTCACGAACATGTATCGCAAATGAGTAGCTGGGGTTGGCAATAAAATATAGCATGCGGTGACGCGCAACTAAAGAAAGGGAAAGCACCGTGGATATGATTATTCAACCGTTTATTCGGAGTCTTGAGACAGGCAGCGTGTACGCGCTTGCCGCGTTGGGTATCATCATAGTGTGGCGAACAAATCTTGTGATGCACTTTGCGCAGGGTTCCATGGGAATGTTCAGCGCCACGGCCGTAGCCTTCGTGCTCAACAGGGCGGGCTTGCCGCTGTGGCTCAGTGTGCTTGCCGGCGTCGGCGTTGCCGTCCTGCTCGGTTTTGCCGTGGACTTCTCTATTATTCGCAGGCTGAAAAAGGCGACCGCCGTGGGCAAGGAGATTATTACGCTTGGCCTGATAATGGTGTTTCTCGGCCTGGCGCCCATTATATTCGGAACGGACCCGATGCAATTACCGAAGTTCATCACGAGCGGCGATGTGCAGCTTGGCGGCGCGTCGATTTCCTACAACGCGCTGCTGAATATAATCATAGGCATCGTCATAACCTTGGTCCTTTTCTACATTTTGCAAAACACGAAGATAGGCCTTGCCGTCCGGGCGACGGCTTCCAGTGAAATTACGGCCCGCCTCATGGGCATTCCCACCCGCACGGTGACCCTCTTTTCGTGGGCGACCGCGGGCGTGCTCGGCATGCTGGCCGGGGTGATGATTGCGCCGACGGTCATGGTCACGCCCTCCTTTATGAACGCAGTACAGGTCAACGCGCTCTTTGCCTGCGTGCTCGGCGGGTTCCAAACCTTTTACGGCCCCGTGATAGGCGCCTACCTCATCGCCATTTGCAGCAATTTTCTCAAACTCTACGTCAGCTCGGTGTGGGGAGAACAGCTGATGTACCTCATCATATTGGCGTTCCTGCTGTTCCGTCCGAACGGGCTGGTTGGCAAGACGTATATCAAGAAGGTTTGACAAGGGGAGAAGGTGACGATATGACCGCTACGATCAAGCCGCAAAAGGCAATACAGGCAGTTTTGAAGAATGCGCACGTGCAGTTTCTCGTCTTTGGCGGGCTGCTCCTGCTGCTGCCCGTCATCGCGGAATCCGGCATAATGAAAATGAGTACGCTTGAAACCCTCGGGTTTGTATTGATATATTCCATCGTCTCTATCGGGATGAATCTTCTGCTCGGATATTCCGGGCTCGTATCGCTTGGTACGGCGGGCTTTATGGGGCTCGGGGCCTACCTCGCGGCATATACCGTTGAAAACCTCTCACTCTCCTTTTGGGTTGCCGTATTTGCGGCTATGGTTATTCCGACGGCCATAGGTCTGGCCGTCGGAGCCATTTCACTTCGTCTCCGCAATATCTATCTTGCGATAGCGACGCTGTGCATCTCGGAGATACTGATGAAGACCTTTGAACAGCTTGACTGGTTTACGGGGGGCACCGCGGGAAAACAGTCGCAGTACCCCACTATCTTTGGCGACAAGTTGGATAGGGGCGGCGTCTTCGTCGTTATCGTCGTCGTCCTCGTGCTTATCATGATGCTGACGCACAATATCGTGAACGGACAGATGGGAAGGGCCTTGCACGCCATGCGCTCCAGCGAAGTCGCCGCGCAGGCGATGGGCGTCAATCTCGTAAAATACAAGCTCGTCGCGTTTGCCTTAGCCACAGCCTACGCCGGACTTGGCGGCGGCCTGTACCTGTTCTTCCTCAAGAGTTCCTATCCGAGTACGTGGAGTCTCATGCTTTCCCTGAACGTGATTGCCATGGTGGTCGTCGGCGGGCTGCGGTCCATATTCGGCACCGTGGCAGGCGCCGTTATTATCTGGGGAGTTCCGGAGCTTGTGTTAAAGAAGCTGCCCGTTATCGGGAGCATCAGCGGGTTGCCGTATATATTCAGCGGCATACTGATTATCGTCGTCATCATGTTTTTCCCGAGAGGGTTAAAAGGGCTGTTTGATATTATAGTCGACCGTATTCGCCGCCTGAGTAAAAAGAAGGTTTCCGCCGTACCCGGGAAATCCGCGGATACTACGGAGCCGACAGAACCGGAGGTGCAGCCATAATGGAAAACACGAGAAAAGAAGCGTTGCGTATCGAGAAGCTGTCCATTCAATTCGGTGGGCTTAAGGCGCTCGACGACCTCTCGTTCACTGTGTACGAGAATGAGATATTCGGGCTGATAGGACCCAACGGTGCGGGAAAGACCACGGTATTCAACTGTATTACGCAGTTTTACAAACCGGATGCGGGCCATGTTTTTTTCAACGCCTCTGACGCGCGGCAGCGCGGACATCTGAAGCGTCGTGATTTGCCCGCGGACGGAGAAATGGTCGACCTCGTCGGCAAACCCGTCCACCGGATCATCCGGTACGGCTTGGTTCGTACGTTCCAGAACGTAGAAGTGATTCCCGAACTCAGCCTGATAGACAATGTTCTGATCGGAGCGCATGTGGACTTCAACTCCACGATGTTTGAGCAGGCGCTGCGGTTACCGAGGGCGCGGCGCGAGGAGAAAAAGCATCGCGCACAAGCGGTCAAAGCTATGGAGTTTCTCGGAATCGCGGATATAAAAGACCAGCTCGCGGGAGGCCAGCCGTACGGTATCTTGAAGAAGATAGAGATGACGCGTACCCTGATGTGCGAGCCGCGCTTGATCATCCTTGACGAACCCGCCGCAGGACTCAATAACACGGAGACGGAAGAACTCGCGAAAATCATACACATGATACGCGAAAACTACCATTGTACGATACTTTTGGTCGAACACGACATGAGATTGGTCATGGAGGTCTGTGACAGGATCTGCGCGATTTCCTTCGGCAAATTCCTTGCTACCGGGACGCCCGCGGAGATCCAGAAAGACAAATCGGTTCAGGAAGCATACTTGGGAGAACAGGAAGATGAGTGATTTGGCACTGAGCATTCGCGGATTGCGCATCCGTTACGGGGCTGTCGAAGCTGTCAAGGGCATAGACATAGACGTCTATGAAGGCCAGGTCGTCGCCCTGCTCGGCGCGAACGGCGCGGGCAAGACGTCCACGCTGCGCAGCATATCCGGGCTTACTCCGGCGGATTCGGGGACGATTTCCTTTTTCGGCGTCGATATTACGCATACCGATGTTGAGAAAATCACCGCAATGGGTGTCGTACAATCCCCCGAAGGCCGCCAGATATTCCGCGATTTGACGGTGGAGGAAAACCTCCGCACCGGCGCGTTCCCGCTCAAGAACAAGCGGCAGGTAGCGGAAAACTTCAAACGTTGCTACCGGTATTTTCCGCGCCTTGAGGAACGCAAATCACAGATGGGCTATACCTTGTCCGGCGGCGAACTCCAGATGCTCGCGATTGCGCGCGCGCTGATGAGCAGCCCGCGGCTGCTCCTGCTCGACGAGCCGTCCCTTGGCCTCGCGCCCCTGCTCGTCCGCGATATTTTCAAGATCATCGGGGAAATACGCAACGAAGGCGTCACCGTGCTGATTGTCGAGCAGAACGCGCTACAGACCCTGAAAATCGCCGATTACGGCTATGTGCTCGAAACGGGCAAGAATAATATTCACGGCCCCGCGAATGAATTGATAAAGGATAAGCGCCTTGTGGAAGCCTACCTCGGCGCCATTTGAGGCTCGCGTGTAGTGACAAAAGCCCGATAATAAGATTGGGTTTATGTATAGAGTAAAACGGTTACAGTGAGAATTAAGTAAGAAGTTTGAGGAGGATTGAAATGAAAAAGAAATTGTTAGTGCTCAGCTTGATTGTGGCGCTCGTAGGAACGTCGCTTCTTAGCGCGTGCGGCGGCGACAAATCGTCTGATAGCGACACCCCCGCGGATGGCGGCGAAACAGCCTATGTGCAGGGAATCACAGACGATGAAGTCATTATTGCCAACAGCGCCGCGACGTCCGGGGCCTATGCGCCGGTAGGCGTCCCCTTTGTTGCGGGCATAAATGCCTATATCGACATGGTCAATGAAAACGGCGGCATAGACGGACGGAAAATCACGTTCAAACATACCGACGATGAATTTGACCCCGCCAAGGGCGCGGCCGCATTGACGGAATACGTGGAAGATGAGAAGGTGTTTGCCATCGTCGGACACTTCGGCACGCCGGTCGTTGCGGCGACCATCAACGCGCTGAAGGACTACGGCATCCCTTCGGTGTATTTCGCGACCGGTATCGGCCAGCTGTACGCTACGGATGCCAAGACCAACGCTGATGGCTACAATATTTTCCCGGTCCAGCCGATTTATAATACGGAAGGCAAGATCATGGTCGCCTATGCGACGGGTAAGTTCGCGGCCAAGAAAATCGGCATCATCTACACGAACGATGACGCGGGCATGGATCTCGAAAAAGGGGCAAAGGAACAGATTGAATCGATGACCGGCATCGAACTCGTTGAGGAACAGGTAGCTGCGGGCGCCGCGGACGTTTCTGCGGCGGTCACCTCCATCAAAAACGCGAACGTTGACTACATCATCGTCGCTTCCATACAGGCCACCATGCCGACCATCGTCAAGGAGCTTGCCGCGCAGAGCGTCAACAAGGACTGCATCACCACCTATGTCAACGTATCGGACGCGATGAGCAGCGCGGTGCGCGACGACATCAAAGGCAAGTTTGACCTCTACGGCTTAGGCTGGGTTGCCTACGATACCCCGGAAGCTCAGGAAGCATTGGCCACATACCAATCACGGATCGACAAAGAATACGCGAGCAATCCCTACGCGCAGACCGGTTGGATAGCGGGGCATTTCTTCGCGGAAGGCCTCCGCAGGCTTGAGGGCAAAGAAGTTACCTGGGAGAGCTACATGAAAGCGCTTGAAGATGGAACTATTCAGAACCCGTTCGGAGGACAGATCGACTTTTCGAACGGCCAGCGTATCGGTACGCAGGAGATGAACCTGTCCAAAGTGACGGACGTTTCCGATGCCGCGCCGTTTGGCTGGGAAGCCGTAATACCGTTGACTTCAATGAACGACCTGTTGAAGTAATTACCTTTCCATGTCAAGGGGGACGCGTCCAAAAGACGCGTCCCTTTTGACGTTCGTCACACTTTTTATGGCAACACAAAAGGAACACAAAAGGGACGGTTCTTTTTGTGTCACTGCGAAGTGAGTTCTGGGATAAAGGAGGAAAATAGTATGTCTGAACGAGTGATTTCAGGAGTGAACCTTTATTATGAAGACCTCGGCGATCCTGACAGCGCCGACGTCATTGCCTTCTTTAACGGGGTAATGGCCTCGACGAACAGCTGGGAGGGTATCTACCCCACCTTTATTGACAAAGGGTTTCGCGTCATCCTGCATGATTTCAAGGGGCAATTGAAGTCGGGGAAGCCGGAAGGGCCGTACACCTTTGAAGAACACGCGCGGGAAGCGAATGCGCTGTTAGAAAGCCTTGGCGTCACAAAAGCGCATCTTATCGGAACGTCTTACGGCGGGGAAGTGGCGATGAAATACGCCGTCTTGTTCCCTGAAGCGGTCTCGACGATCTCCCTGATAGATTCCGTAAGCGAGTTGGACGAGGCGCTGAAAAGCTTTGTGCTCGGTTGGAAGGTACTCTGCGATACGAACGACGGAACAGTCTTTTTCAAAGGGATGGCGCCGAGTATCTACGGACCTGTTTTCATGGACAAGGAGCGGGAATTTCTTGAAGAGAGAGCGCTCGCCTTTGGAAAGGTGTCTCCCGATTATTTCACGGGGCAGAAATATCTGTACGATACCTTTGCGAACGACGTGACCATGACGGACGACCTTCCGAAAATCAGTTGCCCGGCGCTCGTTCTCTGTGGAGAGGACGACATCCTGAAAAGACCGAAATTCTCCAGAATCATAGCGGAGCGAATCCCCTCGTCCGAGTACCTGCTTATACCGGATTGCGGGCACGTGGCTATCCTCGAAAAGCCCCGCGAACTAACCTCCGCGATACTGGGGTTCATCTTGAAGAATAGCTGAGGGAACGGGAATACATTAAAACAAGGCCGCGCGGTGACCGCCGCGCGGCCCGACACAAAGCGCGGCAACAGGTATCTATGAAAATCCAAAAAGCCGCCAGAAAATTATTGTTGACATAGGAATATTCACCATGTTATAATATCCCATCAATTGCACTGATGCACTAAGGGGAATTTGACATGGGACCATATGCGGAGCCGGAGCGCGAGTACAAAAACAACGTGTTTATCGATTATATAGGGACAAAGGACCGGCTTATCGAAGTCTACAACGCCATTCGCGGCACGGACTACCCGAAGGACACGGACATAGAAATCAATACGCTGAAGAATGTGCTCTATCGGTTTATCCAAAATGATATTTCATTTGTGATAGACGGGAAGCTCGTCGTTTTGATAGAGCACCAGAGTACGATAAACGACAATATGCCCATACGGATGCTCGAATATATCGCGAAGATATATGAGCAGATGATAGAGGGCGACGCCTATTACCGGAAGAACCGAATCATGCTGCCGCGGCCGGAGTTTATCGTGCTCTATAACGGGAAAGAGAAATATGACGAGCGGAAGGTGTTGAAGCTCTCATCATTATACGCGGACGGCGGTAACGGTGATGATTTGGAGCTGAACGTGACGGTATACAACATTAATTCCGGGATGAACAGGGATATGCTCGCGCGGGCCAAGGCGCTGAACGATTACGCGACGCTCATAGCGAAGGTGCGTGAGTTCGAGGAAATGAC
>JAITEX010000023.1 GCA_031281765.1 Eubacteriales Family XIII. Incertae Sedis bacterium
TTCGGGCTTTATCGGCGCATTCGAATACTTTTGGAATACGTTCGCGTCCGCGAGAAGTGACATTCTCTTCATCGCCTGCGGCTCGGCCGCTTCGTGGATCTCGAAAAAATTATTCAAAAACAGAGGCGGGCTGCACAATAGGGTAACGGGTCGCATATGGCTGAAGCCATTCACCTTGCGTGAATGCGAGGAATACCTCACGGCAAAACAGGGCGGATACGAACGATATGATATAGTCGAATGCTACATGGTGTTCGGTGGGATTCCCTACTATCTGGATTATATAGAGAAAAAGTATAGCCTTGCGGTCAATATCGATAAAATGGTCTTTGAGGAGGGTGCGCCGCTGCGAAATGAATTTGAAGAGTTGTATGGTTCGCTGTTCGGTAAATCCGAACTGTATATACGGGCGGTGGAAGCCTTAGGGACGAAAATGAAAGGTCTTACGCGTGATGAACTTGTGCGGGCGATAGGCTATCCCGACGGAAGCAAGGTCACGGAAGTGTTGACCGACCTTGAATTGAGCGGGTTCATACGGAAATACAACGCTTATCCAAACAAGAAAAAGGGCTCTCTTTATCAGTTGATAGACCATTTTTCCTTGTTCAGTTTATCATTCCTGCGCGGCGCCGAACCGACCGACCGTCATTTCTGGTCCGCTATGAGAAACACGCCAAAGTTGAACGCGTGGAGAGGTTACGCGTTTGAAATTGTTTGCCTCCGCCATATAGAACAGATAGAACAGGGGCTCGGTATTTCCGGCGTTCTGACGTGGGTGTCTTCGTGGCGCAGCCGGGACACAACAGACGGCGCCCAGATCGACCTCGTGATAGACCGCGGCGATAGGGTCGTCAACCTTTGTGAGATAAAATATGCCCAGAGCGAATATGTGATCGACAAGGAGTATGCCGATAAGCTCAGGCGCAAGGCCGGCGTTTTCATGGAAGAGACGAAAGCGCGCCGGACGCCGTTTCTGACGATGATCACCACTTACGGGGTCAAACGCAACACATACTCCGGCATTATACGCACAGAGGTAACGATGGACGCATTGTTTGGACCCGCGCGGGAGTAAAGCCTCCCAGACCAAAAAGGGGACGGTTCATTTTTGGTCCGAGGATAAATAATCTACGTCACGGTCAACTAAAGCAGAGTTGTTGCAGATAGATGTAATCTCTATGTTGCTCATATGGCATTGCTCATATCTTGCCATTTCTCCCGTCAATCCCGGTTGTAAATATTCCGCACGATGTCCTCGATGTCGGGGCTTTTCACTTCGACATTGGCGATTTCGCCCTGGGCGCCTGCCTCAGCGATGACATCGGCGAGCTTGCGCGTGGCTGGGTCAAATGCTACGTCGAGCTTCTCGCGGCCGTCGGCAAAGGTGAACTCCGCGACGCTTTCGTTGCTGTACTTCGCCTTCAGCGCGTCGGCCGAACCGTCAAACAGCAATTCGCCCTTGGTGATCAATATAAGCCGCTTCGCCGTCGTGTCGAGGTCCTTCATGTCATGCGAAGTCAGGATGATGGTCGTGCCGTCGTTCTCGCTTCGTTCTTTGAAGAAGTCGCGGATGTTCTTCTTCGCGACCACATCAAGCCCGATGGTCGGCTCGTCGAGGAACAAGACCTTCGGGTCGTGCAGCATGGACAGCGCGATTTCCGCGCGCATCCGCTGGCCGAGCGACAACTGCCGCACCGGAGTCGCGAAGAATTCCTCCATCTCCAGTAAATCCACGAATGCCTTGACATTCCTCTCATAGCGTTCCGTCGGTATCCGGTATATTTCCTTGTACAGGGCGAATGTATCCGACATGGGTAGCTCCCACACCAACCGCGAGCGCTGCCCGAACACGACGCCGATATTCATCGCGTTCTCCTTGCGCTTCCGGTACGGCACAAGCCCGCAGCAGGTGACCTCTCCGGCGGTCGGGTAGAGAATGCCCGACATCATCTTGATGGTCGTGCTCTTGCCCGCGCCGTTCTCGCCGATGAAGCCGATAAACTCGCCCGGCTCGATGTCAAAGGAAAGGTTCTTGACCGCCTCGATGAGCTTGGAACCCTTCTTCGTGTCCGCGTCTTTCGCGCGAACTTTGTATGTTTTTGAAACATCCTTTAAACTGATAATTAGCATCGGAAACCTCCTACGAACCCGTACTGTTATATCGTTTCAGACAGAAATTGAAGAACCACATCGCGAGCGCGAAGAAAGCAAACGCGATGAGCGGCGCAAGATACCTTATCGAACTGCCGAAGAACAGGTAGTCCTGCTTACCGATGATAGACTGCACCGGGAAGTAACCCATCATCGCGTAGGGCAAAAAGAGCGTCATGATGAGTTGGATGACAAACGGTAAGATCGACAGCGGATATTTCGCCGTGTCCCTCAGGGCAAACACCATGTCACTCAAGCTGTCCACTTTTCGGATGATGAAAATTGGAGCGGTAGCAAACAATTCAAGCCCGGCATACACAGCCCCGCCGCAGGCAAGCCCGAGGAGCAGCTTCAGTATCTCGACCGGGCCGAAAGGCGTCCCCAACTTCCCGAACCCTATGCAGAGCAACACTGCCGCGAACAAGACATTGACAAGGCTTTGCAGATCCAACTCGCGAAAGCACAGGTACGGCAAGGTGCGGAGCGGCTTTGTCAGCACATCGTCAAAGGTACCGTCCCGTACTTCCTTCCACGCTTTCACCGCAGCATGTCCTATAAAAAAACCTCCTAACGAGAAACCCATCAGGTTCATCGCGAACAGCAGCATGATCTCATACGGATTCCACCCTCCCATCGTCCGGAATGCGTAAATCATGACCCAAATCAGCGCGAAGTCCACAAAGAAATATGCCACCAGCGCGACGCTGTTGATTACAAAGGAGGCTTTAAACATCCACATCTTTTTGATATGCATCTTCGAATATGCCCATCCGATACGCAGATAATGTTCCACGCCGCTACCCTCCGTTGACAAAGAGGCGTCTGCGCCCCCGCAACCATAATAGCAGGGCGAGGGCGCACAGCCCCGCCGCCCATGCCGCCGCAAAACACAGCTCCGCCGGTATCTGTTCCGGCGGCGTCTTGCCCATCAGGATTGAGATGGGCTCGAAGACCACATACCGAAACGGAAGGAATCGTCCCGCCGTTTCCAACCAATTCGGGAAAAACCACATCGGCACAAGCGCTCCGGAAAACAGCTGCCATATCAGCGCAGTAACGACCACCAGAAAATAGGAGTTTTTGAGCCATAATACGGTCAGCCCCATGATAAAACCGTACCCTGTCATGATTGCGAACGCGAGGACGCCGGCGACAAAGGCGGCAAGGATGTCCAACGGATCAACGCTGATTCGCACCCCGAATAGAAGAGCGGCGGGCAGGACAACCGGGAGTATCTGCGTCAGGAAGGTAGCTGGTTTTGCGGCAAGCGTACGCCATATATAATAGCGGCCAAAACCGATTGGCACGGTCAGCCGTTCGACGATGCTACCGTCCTGAACGTCGTCATTTATCCAAAACATAAGGTCATAATCGCCCACCAACAATGACATCATCAGAGACAACACCGTATACGTCAACATATCACTGAGTGCAATGCCCATCACCTCGGTCCGACCTATGTACAGTCCCTTCCAAACCATAACCTGCAATATAAGTCGGGTAATCTGGAACAGAATACCGGAGAAAAAGTCGACGCGGAACGAAAGTCCCATTTTTATATTGTTTATGCACATCCGTTTGTACAGGTTCACAGCTTCCCCTTTTTGCCCCCGCTTTTGTCCTATCCTTTATCTTGAATGAATGCGGCGCCTATTTTACGTAGTTTTCCGCTTGCTTGGTGAACATCTCGCAGTATGTGCCGTTCAAGGCCATAAGCTCGTCATGCGTCCCTATTTCCTTAATTGCCCCGTCGTCGACTAAGACGATCCTGTCCGCGTCGCGTATTGTTGAGAGCCTATGGGCGACATGGAAAGGATATGTGTGACAACATACAGCTTGCCGTATTTCCAACATGGCTTGACGAGCCAAACCAGATTTTTGATGGCTTTGATCATTGGTCACCGCTCCTTCCGCTTTGCTATTCTCTCCTGGACGATTTCCCTAACTTATCATGCGGTATACATATATGACAAATGTATATGTGCAAAAATTTATTATATCATGCGGCGCCACACGAATCAACGCGTGCGCGCGGGAAAAATAATTTAGCCAATACGCTTTTTTTCAGTTGAAGATTTTTTTCGCTGTAAGCATAAATCTTACTTTTTTATACTATCATATATGATACTATTGTTAAGTCTCTATATTTTACATAAATATAATTATATAGAATCATAGCTCAATCGTAGCCTACAGGGAAAGCGGACAGCAAATGGCGTTCAACTATCTGCGCGAAATGACGACATTTGCTGCGCGAAATGACGACACCATGATAGAAGGCCAAAAAGGGGACGGTTCATTTTTGGTCCGGTTCCGTACTCAACAATTAGATAAGGCTTTCGGCGCTCAGGGCGAATTGGCGGCGCTGATGAACCGTAGTGAGAAGCTGCGAAACAGCGGCAATAGTGAGGGGGATTGAAATGCAATACCGTGCCGACCCGAAATCGGGAAATAAGCTGTCCGTACTGGGATTCGGCTGTATGCGTTTCCCGCGCGGGATAAACATCGATGTTACCAAAAGCGAAAAACTGGTGCTTCAGGCAATCGAGCAGGGGGTCAATTACTTCGATACCGCCTATGCCTACGGCGGCAGCGAGGAGGTACTCGGCGAGATTCTTCATAAAAACAACGTACGCAGCAAAGTCTTTATCGCCACAAAACTGCCCCACGGCAAATGCAAGAGCTATGAGGATTTCGATCGCCTGTTTGACGAGCAGCTCAGGCGGCTGAAAACCGACTATATCGACTACTACCTGATTCACAATGTTCCCGACAGGGCGGCGTGGAACGCGGTTACGGCTATTGGCATCGAACGATGGCTCGCGGAGAAAAAAACGGACGGGCAGATTCGCCACATCGGTTTTTCGTTTCACGGCACGCAGGCGGCATTCCTTGAATTACTCGAAGTATACCCGTGGGAGTTCTGCCAAATCCAATATAATTATATGAACGAGAATTATCAGGCTGGACGGTCCGGCCTGCAAAAGGCCCATGAAAAGGGCCTCCCGGTCATCATTATGGAACCGCTGCTCGGAGGGCGGCTCGCAAACGACGTGCCGAAAAAGGCCGTAAAGCTGTTTCACGAGGCGGACCCCGGACTTACCCCCGCCGCCTGGGCGATGAGATGGCTGTGGAACCAACCGGAGGTGACCGGCGGCAAAGGGTGACGGTATTTCAGGCCAAAAATGAACCGTCTCCTTTTTGGTTACGATGGCGCTTGCGATGAAAAAACATATCTGATATAGTTATTTTATGAGCAATGTTCGAATCAATAAATCCGCGCTGAAGCACGGCATAGCAGAAGAAGATATTCGCGCAGCTCTTGCAAATTTTATTTACGAGGACCCGATTACCGGAGAGGAAAACAAATTTCTGGCTGTCGGATTCGACAGAAGCGGCAATTTAATTGAGCTTATCTATGAATATGTTGAAGATAAAACTATTCATGTGTTCCATGCGATGAAATGCCGCAAAGCCGTTCTTGAACTGTTCGAGAGATGAGAAAGTATGTGAACCAAAATGATGAATGACCAGGAAGCGGCGGCATACGCCGAAAAGTTTGAAAATAATATACCTTCTGTTCGACGTGGAGAGGGTGGCCCGCTTACGCGTGAACGAGACCAGGCGCTTTTGGAGTTTCTTGACAGTTTTTCGGCTCAATACATTCGAGCAAAGGCAAACGCCACAAGCAAATCCGCGTCAGAGGTAATCAGCGACTTGGTGCACAAGGAACTTGCATCGGCGTGATTTCCCCGCGGGAACAGGGAGACGGCCAAAAAGGGGACGGTTCATTTTGTCCAAAAATGAACCGTCCCCTTTTTGGTTCTGAGCTGCGCGAATTTTTTGACAATTGGGCGGGTTTTGGGATACAATGGGAGTATTCTATCAGATGCACACGAGGGCATGGCTATGACATCAAAGCTGAAGCAGCTTATCGACCGTTATATATTCTCTGAAAATCTTTCTTTGGATGCGCGCACGACGAATATGGTCTGTCTCGTTGGAATAGCTGCCGTAATAGTTTCCATTATTACGCGCGCTTTCATGGGGAGTTCGCCGATTCTTCTTCTCGTATTGGTGGGCATCATCATCAGCGTGTCGGCCCTGTTCGTATTCTGCAACGCCTACAATATGCACAAGATAGGGGCCTGGTTGGTCCTGTTCTTCCTCTGCGACCTGCTCCTGCCTTTGGCGCTGTTTGCGATGGGCGGCATCAAGAGCGGCTCCGCGTCCTATTTTACGATGTCCATCGTGATCATTTTCTTCCTGTCGAAGGGCCGGGCTCGCGTCGTCATCCTCATAACCCACATCCTCCTCGTCATCGGCTTTTATATCGCTTTGACCGTGCCGCCGTTCAGCGGCTTCGTGGCCGAGCTGTCGGGACCGGCGCAGTATGTCGACCACATACAGTCCTTCCTCATCACGGGATTTTTCCTCGCGTCCATCGTCGTATTCCAAAACCGCATCTTCCGCAATGAACATGATAAAATCGACATCATGCTTTCCGCGCAAAATTCCTTCTCACTCGCGCTGCTCGATCTGGATGTGGAGAAACCGGGAAGCATTCTGCGCGAGGGCATAGAATTTATCGGCCGGAACTTCGACGTGGACAATGTCGCCATATGGAAAAATTTCATCCGCGACGGAGAACTCTACTTCCGGCCCTATATGTTCGAATTTTATGACCCCGCCAAAAATCCGGCGAATAATTATTCCGATATACAGGAGCTTATAAAAAGCCTTGAGTACCCTTACGCCACTACCTTGCCGGATTGGGAACGGTTGGCGGTCACCGGGGCGCCTCTCAATCTTTCCGAAAACGACTATTCACCGCAGGAACAAGCCTTTCTCGCGCAGTTCGAGCCCCGGGCGCTGCTCATTATACCCATCGTCCTTCGCGGGGAGTATTGGGGAACGGTGGTGTTCAACAAGAAGGTCAACAATCAGCGTTTTACCGACTATGAGGTACGCAACCTGCAATCCTGGGCCATTATGTTAGTAAACGCGCTGATTCGCAACGATATTATCAGGGATCTCGTGCGCGCCCAGGAAGAAGCGAAGGCCGCGTCCAAGGCCAAAGGCGAGTTCCTCTCGAATATGAGCCATGAGATGCGGACGCCGATGAACGCCATCATCGGCATGTCGACGATAGGCTCGGACGCCACGGACATCGAGAAAAAGGACTATGCCTTCAAAAAGATAGAGGACGCTTCCACGCACCTTCTCGGCATTATCAACGACATCCTGGATATGTCGAAGATTGAAGCGAACAAGCTCGAGCTTTCCCCTACGGAATTCACTTTCGAGAAGATGCTGCAAAAGGCTATCAACGTCAATCATTTCCTTATAGAGGCGAAAAGCCAGCATTTTTCCTCGAGCATAGACGCGGACATCCCGCCGAACCTCATAGGGGACGAGCAGCGTCTGGTGCAGGTTGTCACGAACCTGCTCTCCAATGCGGTAAAGTTCACGTCCGAAGGAGGGTCTATCAGCCTCAGCGCCCGCATGTGGGACAATGGCGACGACGTGGCGGCTGTGGTGGATGAGAGCTGCGTAATAGTAATCGCGGTGACCGACACGGGTATCGGACTCAGCGAAGAACAGCAGTCACATCTGTTCACCCCATTCCAACAGGCCGAAAACAGCACCTCCCGCGAATTCGGCGGCACGGGCCTCGGTCTTGCAATTTCAAAGAATCTTGTGGAGCTTATGGACGGGGAAATATGGGTCGAATCTGAGTTGGGCAAGGGTTCAACCTTCTCCTTTACTGTGCGGCTGCAACGCGGAAGCGCTGACGCCTCCTCGGGCGGGTTGGCCGTTGGCACAGACGCCTCGGGCAAAAATGCTTCGGGCATAGATGACTTCAGCGAACTTCACATACTTTTAGTCGAGGACATAGACATCAACCGCGAGATTGTCCTGTCGTTTCTGGAACAGACGGGCATATCCGTCGACTGCGCGGAAAATGGCGAAGAGGCAGTAGCTATGGTCCGCGAGAGCGAGGGCCGGTACGACGCGATATTCATGGACATTCAAATGCCGAAGATGGACGGCTACGAAGCTACACAACAGATTCGCGCCCTCGACATCCCCGCGGCAAGGGACATCCCGATCATTGCTATGACGGCCAATGTATTTCACGAGGATATAGAAAAATGTCTCGCGTGCGGTATGAACGACCATATCGGCAAACCGCTGAACCGCGAGGACATCATAGACAAGCTCCGCACGCTTCTGCGGTAACGGCCGGCTCTTATTCTCTGTCCGTGATTTTTCGCAGGAAGGTTTGAATGCGCGGGTTGTCGGGGTCTTTCAGGATGCTGTGCGGATCCCCGGACGCGATGATTTGGCCTTCGTTCATAAAGGCGACGCGGTCGGAAATTTCAGCGGCGAAATTCATTTCGTGCGTAACGATAAGCATGGTAATATGCTCTTTCGCGAGGTCTTTGATAACGCGCAGCACTTCGCCGATAAGCTCGGGGTCGAGCGCTGAGGTCGGTTCGTCGAACAGCATGAGATCGGGGTCCGTAGCGAGGGCCCGCGCTATCGCGACGCGCTGCTGCTGGCCGCCCGAAAGCTGGCCCGGATAGTTGTTTTTCTTGTCCGAAAGCCCGACGCGCTCAAGCAGGGCGAGCGCTTTTTCCGTCGCCTCGGCTTTCGGGACCTTCTTCACATAGACGGGCGCCTCCATGAGGTTTTCAAGGACGGAGCGGTGCGGAAAGAGGTTGAAGTTCTGAAATACCATGCCGACGCGCTCTACGACTTTGAATATTTCGGCGGTTTTGGGGTAGACCGATCTCCCGTCCCCGTCCGCTTTGGCCAAATAGGCGCCGGATATTTCGATGCTGCCGCGCTCGGCGGTCTCGAGGTGGTTGACGCAGCGGAGCAGGGTGCTTTTGCCGGAACCGGACGGGCCGATAACGGAGACGACTTCGCCGCGCGCCACCGAAAGATCAATACCTTTCAGGACGTGCAGCTTGCCGAAGTGTTTATGTAGATTTGTTATTTTCAGTACTTCCATACTACTTGATCGAATAATACGCGAACCTCTTTTCTAGTTGTCTGAACAGCAATATGACGACGAAGGTCAGCGCGAGGTAGATGCAGGCGGCTATCACGAGGGCGGTGATGTTGAAGTCGCGCGACATGACACGGCTCGCGTTCCGCAGTATCTCCGTGACCGTGATGACGGAGCAGAGCGCCGTATCCTTGATGAGGTTTATCGCTTCGTTGCCCATCGGCGGCAGGATGATTTTCACGGCCTGCGGCAGGATAATGCGCCGCATCATAAGCCAGTGCGGCATACCGAGCGCCTTCGCGGCTTCATACTGCCCCCTGCCTATCGACTGGATTCCCGCGCGGAATATCTCCGTAAAGTAGGCCGCATAATTGAACACGAAGGTGAGCAGCGCGGCAGGCAGCGGCTCGAGCGCGATAAGGCCGTTCGTCAGGATCGGCAGCCCGTAGTACGTGAAGAACAGCTGCAGCAGCAGCGGAGTGCCGCGGAATATCCATGTATACACGCTGAGCAGGAAGCGAATCACGCGAAAACGGCTCAGCTTCCCGATGGCGCAGATGACGCCGATGGGAATCGAGAAGACGAGCGTTACGGCAAAGACCTGCAACGTAACGCCCGCTCCCATCGCAATATAGCGAATAATTTCCTGAAAGTAAGCGGTGTCCATTATGCGGTAATACGGAACCCCTTACTTAAGGTCGGCTGCTGTGAGGCGCGGCACATCGGTGATAACGATGTCCTGGCCGCCGCCGAACCATTTCTCGCTGATTTCAGCCGTCTTGCCCCCGGCTTTCAGCTCCTCCAGCGCCTTATCGATGGCGTCGGCCAAGGCGTCCGAACCCTGACGGCAACCGATGCCGAAGTATTCGTCGCCGAGCGATTCGTCAAGAACCTTGAACGTGCCGGGGCTCTGTTTCATGACGTATTCGATGAGGATCTTGTCGACGGCCACGGCGTCGATACGGTCGCTCGCCTTCAGGTCGTTCAGCGCCGCCTGATAATCATCATAGACGCGCAGCTCCTTCAGCGAATCGTTGAAACCCGCGTCGGCTTTGATAAGGCCCTCGGCCGCGCTTTCTATCTGCGCTCCGACTATCTTTCCCGCCAGATCGGCTTTTGTTTTGAGGGG
>JAITEX010000051.1 GCA_031281765.1 Eubacteriales Family XIII. Incertae Sedis bacterium
TTGTAGCCGCCGCTCGGCAGGTTCGACGAAATGACCTCGCCCGCGAAATAGAGGCCGGGGGCCTTCTTCGCCTCGAAGTGCTTTTCGTCAAGCTCCGTCCTTGATACGCCGCCGCAGGTCGTCTGCGCTTCCTTCCAGCCCGCCGTGCCGGAAACGGGGACTTCGAAATGCTTTATCATATCGGCCGCCAAAGCGGGAAATTGCTCATCCTGCCCTGCCAGCCGCTTCGTGATATATTCCGCGAGCTTTACGTTTACTATTCCGGGAAGCCCCGCCGGTAAGCCCTCCGACAGCATTTCCGCAATATCGTCCTCCTTCATATCCGGCGCGAGGTCGAGAATCACGGCGGCGTCATCCGCGGACGCCCCTTCCTGCTTGTAGTGGTCATAGCTGGAACTCAAATCGAAAATACAGATGCCGGAAAGCGCGTCCTTCGTAAACTGCGCTTCACCCGCGCTTTCGGCGACGGCCCCGCCATCCATAATGAGCGCCGCCTTCGCTTTGACACGGACGCCGTTCAATGCGGACAGCTCTTTTGCCGCCGCTTCCCCGTATGTGAGTTTCACTAAAGACGGCAGTATCGGGTCAATTTCGATGCCGAGGCTGCGCGCAAAGGTAAAGCCGTCGCCGGTACTGCCGTAGTGCGACCCGGCTTTGCCGCCCGTCGCGATGATGACCTGCGCGGCTTTCAGCGTCTTATCCCCCGCGGGACCTGCGTTCGAAACAGTGATGACGAAATCGTCATTGTCGCCGCGCCCGACCGCGGATACCGTATGGCCGAGCAAAAATCCGGCGCCGTCGTCCGCAGCGGCCCGCACTAAGGTATCGCGCACGACAGCCGCCTGCCGACCTGCCGGATAGACGCGTCCGTCATCTTCCTCTGCAAGCGCGACGCCGAGACCGGCGAAAAATTCCGCCGTCCGCTCGTAGCCGCCCGCCCGCCTGTTGGTCAGATTGCAGCGGCCGTTTCCGGTCGCGAGCAGCTTACGGCCCGCTTCCTCGTTTTTATCGATAAGAAGCGCGCGGCCGCTGCATTTACGCGTAAACGTACGTGCGGCGGCCAGGCCGGCAGCGCCGGCGCCTATTACTATGACATCGTATCCCGTTTGCTGCATCTCTGTCATCGCCTTTTCGGAGCCCTCCCCTGATGTGCCCGTCTCACGCTCGTTTCATCTCACGTCCGCGAGCTTCCCGTCGCGCACGGATTCTCCGAAGCCGACGCCGAATTCGTAGGCTGCCCGCAGCTGTTCCTCGTCCGGCTTGAACCGCACGCGGAAACCCTCGCCGTAGATATTCAGTTTCAGTTGGTGCAGGCGTTCCATGATATGCGGCACGCCCTCGCCGCTCCAGCCGTAGGAGCCGAAAGCGGACGCGAATTTGCCGCCGTGCAGCTTCGCGTTCAGAGCCGCCGCGATATTCCAGATCGGCGGCAGGGCCTCACCGACCATGGTCGGCGTGCCGAGCAGGAAGCCGTCCGCGTACAGTATTTCGGACAGCACGGCATCGGCGTCCGCGCTGACCATATCGAAAAGCCGCACCTCGATGTCCCCGGCCTGCCGTATGCCCTCCGCGATTTCGCCCGCGAGAGCCGCCGTATAGCCGTAGGCCGAGACATAGGGGATGACGACCGTCTTTTTCGCGTTCGGGTTCCGGTCCGAACACCACTGCTTATAGAGGTCGATAATAAACCCGGGGTTCTGCGTCAGCACGGGGCCGTGCCCCGTCGCGATGATTTTTATATCGAAATCCTTGATTTTGCCCAAGGCGTTCAGCACATCGCTCTTGAAGGGGCCGAGGATATTATCGAAATAATAAAGCGCGGCCTTCAAGTAATCCTCATTGCTCGTCAGGTTCTCGTTCGTAATGCCCTCGTCGCTGTAATGCGAGCCGAAGCAGTCGCAGGTGACGAGGATGCCGTCCTCCTCTATCCACGTAAACATCGTGTCCGGCCAATGCAGGTTCGGCGCGGGCAGGAAGGTGAGCGTCCTGCCGCCGATGTCCATCTCGTCTCCGGCCTTTACGACGCGCGATTCAAAGGGACGGTTCACGATTTCCTTCAGAAAGTTTATCGCACCTGTCGTGCCGACGATAAGCAGGTCGGGTTTCAGTTCGAGCATCTTTTCGATAGCGCCCGCGTGATCCGGCTCCGTGTGGTCCACGATCAGCGCGTCAACCTGTTCTATTGACGTGACCTCGCCGAGCTTCTCAAGGTATTCTTCGGCAAAACGCGCCTTTGAGCCTTCAAATATGACGGTCTTTTCGCTGCCCTTCAGCACATATGAATTGTAGGTGGTGCCAAACTCGGTCTGCATCACGACATCAAACACGCGCAAATCCGGGTCGAGATTGCCTATCCACCAAAAATCCTCTTTTATTTTTTTTGACAACATAAATTTTCCTCCTGTACAGTTAATACTCAGAAGTATTTTACCATATTACTCTGTTCTGACGTCTTTCAGTTTCGAGCTGATTGCGTGTCAAGGGAGCGCTGATTAATTCAGTTCGTCGGGTGAGCAGATGGATTTTTCGTCTGACACAGGCAAAAAACGCAGGAATACTGGTGGTATTTCGAGTATTTTTGCCGAAGTCAGGCGGAAAATCGGCGGCTCAGATGTGCGGGCATGAATTAATCAGCGTTTCCTTAACAAAACTGCGGATGTTTGAAAGGTTGACGAAGGCGTCGTAGCCGTCCCCCTTTTCCACAATCAGCGTCGGCGCGCTCTTGACCGCGTACCGCGTCGCCACCTCGGGGCGCTTCTCCGCATCCACAAGGTCGTAGCTGATATGCGCGTCATTCAGAAAGGTCTTCGCGATAGCGCAGTTGGGGCAGCGCTCCGTCGTCACAAGCATGATGCGCTTTTCCGGCGCCTCAGCCCGGCCCGCGGAATCCGCCTCGCCCTGTACCGCGTACAGCTTGCGGGCTTTGAACTCCTGCGTCTTCCCCGCGTTCCAGTTCTGCACCGGACGGTAATACCCCGTGATGCGGCTGTAGACCTCGGTCACTTCCCCGCAGTCCGGGCACGTAGAGCGTTCTCCCGCAAGGTAGCCGTGATTTTTGCAGACGGAATAGGTCGGCGATATGGTGTAATAGGGCAGCCTGTAGTTCTTCGCGATTTTCCGCACCAGGTTTGCGGTCGACTTCCAATCCGGCAGCTTTTCGCCGAGGAAGGCGTGGAAGACCGTCCCTGACGTATAAAGCGTCTGCAAATCGTCCTGTATGGAGAGCGCTTCAAAGATGTCCTCGGTATAGCCGACGGGCAGATGGGATGAATTTGTGTAATACGGCGTTTCGCCCTCTCCCGTCGCCGCCGTAATAATATCGGGCCACCGCTCCGTATCGTGTTTGGCGAGGCGGTAGGCGGTGCTTTCCGCGGGGGTTGCTTCGAGATTATACAGGTCGCCGTACTTCTCCTGGTAATCCGAAAGCCGGTCCCTCATATGGTTTAAAACTTCCCGCGCAAATTTCTGGGCGCGCGGGTCGGTCAGGTCGGTCTTCAGCCACTTCGCGTTCAGCGCCGCTTCGTTCATGCCGAGCAGGCCGATAGTGGAGAAATGGTTGTCGAA
>JAITEX010000158.1 GCA_031281765.1 Eubacteriales Family XIII. Incertae Sedis bacterium
TCATAGAGCGGTTTCAGGCCCTGCGCTTCGACGATCCTGTCGTATTCCTCATCGGTACACCTGACGACGCTGAGGGCGCGCAGCGGGCAGGCCTGCACACAGCGCGGCTCCGTCCAGCCCTCATCGAGCAGGTGCGCGCAGAAGGTGCATTTCTGGGCTTCGCCGGTGTCCCCGTTCAGCGAAATCATGCCGTAGGGGCAGGCGTCTTTCAGTTTTTCGCCGCGCTTCGCTTCCTCTGTATCGACAAGCACGACGCCGTCGTCCCTCTGACGTATCGCCCCGGGTTCGGCGGCGGCGCAGGCGGGATTCGAACAGTGCATACAGAGCCGCGTCACGAAGCTGACGTCCGTATACGGCGCTTTGCCGCGCTCATGGCGCAGCGGCTCGATCCACTTCTGCGCGTGGCGCTGCTGCGGACCAGTATAGGGTTTCCAGTCATTATCGACGTGTTCATCCTTGCAGGCCATCAGGCAGTTGAAACAGCCGACGCATTTCGCGACGTCCACTATCATAAGAAGTTTATCCAACAGCCGCCACCCCCGATCCGTCCCATCTCCGGACTTCGACTAAACACGAGTTTACGGCGAGCCCGTGGGCGTGCTTCGTAATAAACCGCTTTGGCGTCAGCGTATTCACGCAGCCGCGCAGCTCCGCGGATTTGCCGGGCTCGCCGGCAGGCGTATAGTCAGCGCAGGATTCGTAGGAATGGACCACGCCGGCGGGGACGCGCTCGGTCAGTTCAAGCGCGCAGACCACGCTCGCGCGGTCGTTATAGACTTCGACGATGTCATCGTTTGCAAGGCCGCGCGCCGCCGCGTCCGCCGGGTTCATGCGGAATATCCAATAGTCATACCCGTCTATCAGCTTGCGGTGCTCGTTGATGTCGTTGATAAAGGAGCTCTTGCTGTCCCCCATCGTATGGAAGCTGTACTTCGAATGCGGCGAGATAAGCTGCAGCGGGTATTTCTTGTAGAGCTCCGTCTCCGCGCCCTCCCATGAGGGAATCCACGTGCATATCGGCATACGCTCCTTGTCGTTCGGGTCAAATCGCTTCAGCGTTTCGGCCTCGAATTCGAACTTGCCGGAAGGTGTGCTGAGCCCTTCATTATACCGGCCGTAATATTCGGAAGGAAGCGGAGGCAGCTCCGGCGTATCCTTCTTGCGGCCCTCCGCAAACCACGCCATCGCGAGCGGGTCGCGCCGCTCTTCCGGCAGCGGCGGCACCACATAGTAGCCCTTGCGCAGGAACGCGCGCCAGCTCATCACGGACTTCATGCGCGTGGCGGAATAGTGCCGCCGCGCCCAATCGTACTGCGTGTTGCCCTCGCTGTAGGCCTGCCAGAGGCCGAGCTTGTTCGCGATGCCCTGAAAGATGTCGAAGTCCGATTTCGATTCGCCGAGCGGCTCGATGCATTTGTGCTGCGCGAAGATGACGCGGTGATTGTTCTGCAGGTAGGATTTGTCGATATAGCCGCCGCAGTTCGCGAACTCGCCGATGTCCCAGCGCTCAAAGTTCGTGCAGGCCGGCAGTATGATGTCCGCGAACCGTGTCTCTCCCTCAAGCCAGATGGCCTGGCTGACGACGGTTTCGAGTTTGTCCGCGCGATACATATCCGCGAAGCGGTTCGATTCCGGCTGCGTCCCGAAATACGAGCCGCCGTATTTATAATGCATGCGGACTTCCGAATGCCCGGGCGCGGGGTATTTGACTTTGCCGAATTGGCCGACGACGGAGTAGTTCGACATATTCTGCGCCTCGGCGTGCCCCTCGAGTATGGCTTCGGGCAGCAGCAGGCGCGGTATCATCTGGGTTTCGGAATTCAACGAGGGCGACTGCGGCATACGGTTGTAGACCTGCACGCCGGCGCCCGAGCCGAAGTAATCGCCCGAAAACCCACCCTCGGCATAACCGGGAAACCAGAAGTGGGAATCGAGGGGCGTGCCGTACTGCAAACCGCCGAAACCGAGTCCGGGTATGCCAAAACCCTGCATCGCTTGCAGGCAGACCATGCTGCGGGCCCATTCGGTGCCGTATGCAGTACGCGCGGCGGACCCGAAGCTCATGATGCCGCCGCAGGCCAAATACGTCTTTTTCGACGCCCACCGCCGCGCGAGCGCGCGTACCACGCGCGCCGGCACGCCCGTCTTACTCTCCTGCCATTCAGGCGTCTTTGCCACCCCGTCCGTCTCCCCGCGGATATAGGCGGCCCACACATCCAAACCCTGGGTCCGTTTTTCTACAAAGTCATGATTGTAAGTATTCTCGTCGAGCCACACCCACGCGATAGCGAGCGCCATCGCCGTATCCGTGCCCGGCTTCGGGCATATCCACCGGCCACCCATAAAGGCCGCCGTCGCATTGTAGTACGGGTCAACATGGACGGCCTCGATGCCGAGATCCTTCGCCCACTCGCGGCGGATAGTCCCCTCCTGCGCCCCGTAAACGCCCGAAGTGGACTCCGGGTCGGACGACCAGAATATAATGAGCTCGGAATTTTTCAGGCAGTCCTCAACCGTCGAATACGGCTCGAACCCGCCGCGGCGCGACGCGTTCCCGTAATGATGTACCGCGCCCCACGCGAAACCTTCCCACGAGTCGGGGTTGTTCAAAAGCGACGTCGCGCCGATACAGTTGAAAAACCGGTTGGCCGCCGACGTAAAATACCCGATGTTTCCCCAGAGATGGTGTGAGCCGCGCGACCAGAACACGGAGCCCGGGCCGTGCGTCCGGCGCACGCGCACGAGTTCGTCAGCCACGAGCGAAAACGCCTCGTCCCACGAAATGCGCTCATAGCCCGAGACGCCGCGGTTCTGCGGGTTGCGCTCGCCCTTCGGGTCAAAGTCCACACGCTTCATCGGGTAGAGCACGCGGTCCTTCGAATAGATCATGCTCTTCCACGCGAGCGCGTATGCCGTCGCCGTCGTGCGTTTCGGCGGCGTCAGCTTTTTTCCGCGCGCCTCTATCGTCCACGGCTCCGCGTCATCCTCGTCGAAATCCATCGGCGTGATACGCACGATTTTTCCGTCCTTCACGTAGACAAAAACGGGCCCGCCGTTCGTGCCGTTCACATAGCGCACCTCGCCGTTCGGCAGCTTCGTGCCGTACCAGCCGAGATAGAGCACGTCGAATGAAAATATCTTCAGCAGCAGCGAGCTGAACCACATCGCCTTGTCGTCCGGGCCAATCAGCCAGAGGCTGCCGTTCTTCGCCGCCGACACAAAGACTTCCTCCTTGCCGATCATCTGCCCCACCATCACGCGGCGCGCGCAGTTCACGTCCTCAAAGACCATCTCCACGTCGGCCTCGCCCTCATACGCCCCGTCCTTGCCGGAGCAGACGCCGTTCTTGAAAGTGATGAGCCGCCCGTACCTGTTGTCGCGCGTCCTCAGCGCCACCGTGAGGTATTGCTCGCTCAGCTCGGCCTTGAACTCCGCGCTGACCGCCGCGAGCATATTCAAAAGCTTGTCGATGCCGAACAGCGTACCGACGAGAAAGGTCTTGTCAAATATATCGATTGCCGCCTGTTTCACCTTATCGAGCATTCACGGTCTCCCCTTTCGCATAATAAAACCCCGTCACCTCAGCCCTCCCGGTATTCCACGCCCTTTGAGCCGCGCGGATGGTTCCAGCTCGTTACGATCTTGCCGCCCGAAAGCACCCGGCAGGTCCCGCACTCTAAACAGCCCTCATAATTAAATGTGATCCGGCCGCCCTCCTGCGCGTACAAACCCGCCGGGCACGCGAGAAGCAGCTTGTCAATATCCCTCTGTACCTCATACCCCTCGTCTATCTCGATATGCGGCTTGCCCTCATCCGTATAGAATACGTCCAGCCCAAGCTTATCATCTACCGTCATGCAAACCACTTATCACCTTTCTTTTCAACATATGCCCATGCAATAATATTGACCGGAGCCGAAATGTTTTGTCTGTGCCTAGGCGCACCGAATGCGCGCATAGGATGTGAGGCTGTTACACAGCCCAGCTGACGAGCGCAGCGTACTCTGTAGTACGTGAGCGAGCAAGCATGAGGAGCAACAACGGCACAGGCAAAACAGGCGGCTCTCTATAGGGTTTTTAATGCGCGCCATCCCAGCGCCGCCAGTTCCGTCAAGCCCCCCGCCTCAAGCACCGTCTCCGTTGCACGGCCCACCATCCTCCGCGGCGCACGCCCATCGACCGCAAACATCCCGCCGAGCGTCTCGCAGGCTAAGCCCGGCAGCTCATCATAGATGAGGCGCGAATCCATCAGCGCCGGCATGCCCCGATAATGCGCGAGGTCGCGCAGCACGAAGCTCGCTTCAAGCAAGTCCCGGTAGAACGCGAGCGTCTGCGCCGAGAAATCGCCGACGGCCTTCGCGTGCAGGACGGCGAGCGCCGCGATGCGCCCCGACTCTATCGCGAGGTCCATACCGCGGAAGGTGTAGCCCATATTCATTACGAAGCCGGCGGCGTCGCCCGCGATAAGCACGCCGTCCCAGAACAGTTCCGGCGTCATATTCGCGCCCGCCTCGGGCACGAGATGAGCTGCGTATTCGACGGGTTCGCCGCCCGCGATAAGCGGCGCGATGCCGGGATGCGCTTTCAACCGGTCAATCATATCCGGGACCTTCACTCCCCTGCCCGCGCCGATATGAGAAAGCGTGGCGACCGTGCCGATTGAAACGCTGTCCCTGTTCGTATAGAGGAAGCCGCCGCCCTCGGCGCCGCCCGTCGAGTCCCCGGCGATCAGCAGGGCTGCGCCCTCCCCGTCCGCAAGGCCGAACCGTTCGTTGATAGTTTCCGCGCCGAGGCGTATCACTTCCTTTACGCCGACGGCCGCCTGATGCGGCATGATCTCCTTCTTCATGCCGACCTTTTGCGCGAGCAAGCCGTTGACGCCTTCCGCGAGAATCACGCAGTCCGCTTCAAGCTCGTCGCCGTCACAGGCCACGCCGCATACCGCCCCGTCCCGCTGCAGCAGCTTGTCGACGCGGATGCCGCAAACCA
>JAITEX010000166.1 GCA_031281765.1 Eubacteriales Family XIII. Incertae Sedis bacterium
GAGTATACGGTGAAAAAGAGTTTTTCGGTCAAGGCGTACGCCTACACCGGCGGCGGCACGACAGCTTCCGGCAAGAAAGCGGGCGTCGGCCTCATAGCGGTAGACCCGAAAGTCATCCCGCTCGGCACCGTTCTCTATATTGAAGGCTACGGCGTCTGCGTAGCGGCCGATACGGGTGGAAACATCAAGGGCAGGACGGTAGACCTCTATATGGATTCCGAGAAGGCCTGCCGCAATTGGGGGAAGCGCAGCGTAACGTGCTATATTCTCACCAAATAAGCGCAGGCATCAAAATTACACGATTACTTGATAGCGGAGCCATAAGGCCCGCTATCTTTTTATATGTTATATAATAATATGAAACAAACGAGGATTACAGAACGGAGGCTACAGGTGAACAGTACGAAAATCACGCAGGGTCCGGGCGGCGCGAATGTCAGGAGCCTTTTCTACGCAATGGGTTATACGAGAAGCGAGATAGACCGGCCGATCATCGGCATTGTCAACTCGCAGAATGACATCGTTCCCGGCCATATGCTGCTTGACCGCATCGCCGGGGCGGCGCGCGCGGGCGTGCTGATGTCGGGCGGAACCCCCGTGGAATTTCCGGCCATCGGCATCTGCGACGGCATTGCCATGGGCCATGAGGGTATGAAATACCCACTCGCGAGCCGCGAGCTCATCTGCGATTCCATCGAGGCCATGACCATCGCGCACCAGTTCGACGGCCTTGTCCTTATCCCCAACTGCGACAAGAGCGTACCGGGTATGCTGATGGCCGCGGCGCGGCTGAATATTCCCTCCGTGGTTGTCAGCGGCGGCGCAATGCGCGCGGGGCGCCTCAACGGCAAAGCCCTCGACTTCAACAGCATAATGGAAGGCATCGGCAGCTTCAAGAGCGGCGGCATCACCGGGGACGAGCTTGAGGCCATCGCCGAATACTCCTGCCCCGGCTGCGGCTCATGCAGCGGGCTGTTCACGGCAAACAGTATGAACTGCCTCACAGAAGCCCTCGGCATGGGCCTGCCCTACAACGGGACGGCGCTCTGCGACAGCGGCGAGCGTATCCGCATCGCAAAGATTGCCGGCATGAAGGTCATGGAACTCGTAAAAAATGACGTGAAGCCGCGCGACATACTCACAAAAGAGGCGTTCGAGAATGCTATCACGGTCGATATGGGCATGGCCGGCTCCACGAATACGGTGCTGCACCTGCCGGCCATCGCGCATGAGGCAGGTCTGACGCTCGAGCTGTCCGTCTTTGACGAAATCAGCAAGCGGACGCCGTATATCGCGAAACTGAGCCCGAGCGGCGTACATCATATCGAAGATTTACACGAAGCCGGCGGCATACCCGCGCTGATGAACGAACTGTCTAGGAGAGGTTTGCTCCATACGGAACTGCCGACGGTCACGGGCCGCACGGTCGGCGAGAATATCGCACAGGCTTTCGTCCGCGATTCCTCCGTCATCAAATCCGTAGACGCGCCCTACCGTGACCACGGCGGCCTCGCGATACTGCGCGGCAATCTCGCTCCGGACGGAGCGGTCGTGAAGGAATCGGCCGTCTCCGAGGAAATGCTGAAGCATACGGGGCCGGCGGTCTGTTTTAACTCCGAGGATGAAGCGGTAGCGGCTATCTGGGATAAGAAAATCAAAAAAGGCGACGTCATCGTTATCCGGTATGAGGGGCCGCGCGGCGGCCCGGGCATGCGCGAAATGCTCGGCCCCACCTCGTCCATCGCGGGTATGGGCCTCGATAAGGATGTCGCCCTGCTGACGGACGGGCGCTTCTCCGGCGCTTCCCGCGGCGCTTCCATCGGGCATATCAGCCCCGAAGCCATGAACGACGGCCTTATCGGCCTCCTGCAGGACGGCGATATTATCGACATCGACATACCCGCCCGTTCGCTTTCCGCCCGCCTTTCGGATGACGAAATCGCGAAGCGCAGAGCGGCGAACGTCAAGCCGGAACCGCGCGTGAAAACGGGCTATCTGTCCCGCTACGCGCGACTCGTACAATCGGCCAATACGGGGGCTATCCTGCAATAGCCCGCGCTATCGATTTATGAGCTACCCCGGCGTCCGAAGAAACGCGGCGCCGGGGTTTATTGTTTCATCCTTTCGGCGCTACGTGCCAATCCTCATACAGGTTGCCCTCTATATACATTTGAGCGCTGAGGTTCGCCGTCAGTTCGCCCGCCGGCGTCCATGCGTCCCGGATATAGCACGAGACCCTGTACGGCCCGTCGGGATACCACAGCGGCGTGAAATGGACTTCCTGCGCATGCGGGCTGTATTTGTTCACCTTGAAATGCTGCGTCTTTGCGCCGGTGCTTGCCGCAAGCGACGTCCTCTCGAGGTATGCCGCGAGCCGGTCATAGGTCCCGTACCCGAATTCCGGGAAGAGGAAACGGCCGCTTTGAATCGGGGTAACGTTGGCGGTCCCGCCGGGGCTACCTCCCACCTGCGTTTTGATGATCGTATCGAAACCATATCCGGATTTTATCGTCAGCCCCCCGTCCTCCGCGGTCTTCACATATTCATTCGCTTCCAACGTCATAGCCCTTTGCGTAAGCGACGCGGAATAGCTGGTCTTTGAAAAACTCCCCTCGCTATAGTTCCATACGCTCCACGATTTGCTCAGGCATTCCGCGGAGGTCGGTATGGCGACGTACGGGTTGAATGACGCCGGCGCCTGTATCGCTTTCCCGTCGGCGCCTTCGGCCCGCGGGTCCGGCGGGGTTTTCTCGACCGGCTCGGTGACGCTTACGGGAAATGACGCAGCCGCCGACCTTGCGCAACCCATAAAGGTGAACGAGGCGTTCACGTTAATAGTGAAATTCTGCGCGGTATCCGGGGTATGGAACTTTATCCACACGAGTTGGGAGCCGGATTTCGGAATCACGATGTCCGTTACCGTATACGTGTTTCCGAGGCACGTGAATTTTGCCGTTATCCGGGTGTCGGGGTCATTTTCCTCGTCGGGCAGGTTGTTCTTCCCGCCCTCCGTCAGCTTCACCGAGAAAATCACATCCGTTTTCGTCCGGTACGCGTAGCCCCCGCTCATCCCCATATCCGCGGCCGCGGAAACTATGCCTATGGCCGGTATTGATATTTCGCGTTCATTGAACTTTGGATACACGTCTCGGTTATCCCGGTACCAGTACACGTATTTCTGATTTCCCGAGGTAAAAGCCTGCACGGACTTTCGGGTGTCATCATACCAGCCTTTGTAGGGGTCGGCGTTCCCGGCAAACTCAGATACCACTATCGTATCGCCCACATTTGTGTATGTCGTTTTAATGTCATTCCCAATCGCCTGAGTGTCGAACCCGAAGCTCACCTTTTGGACTTTATCCGTCTTTGAGCCGTCAGCCCATTCCCTGCCGTCGATTTTATAGGTAATGGTCTCCTCACCGGAGGGATTATCCGGGCGTCCCCAAAATTCCGCGTTAAAAAAGGTCGGGCCGCGGGACGTTGTGGTGAAAATACAAGTACCCCACCGGCCGCTCCTTAAATTCATGCCGCCAACCACCATTGCCTCTTCATCGTAATTGTCAACGACCTCAGTCCCGGCAAACTTGTGCCAGCCGCCCGCGTACGTATAGTCGATCTTTGAGCCATACCAATATTTATTGTTGTGAGCAGGCTCGGGCGAGGCTAAGTCCGCGGCGTACATCCAGCATTCCTGGCCGACGTCGATGTCCTCGAAGCCTATTGCGAGTCGGAAGTCGCCCGACCCCGAACTGGGTTTTATCATGATCCAGACGTGCATTTTAGCTATATTCGCCATGTAAAAATTAGAATCGGCCGTATTTGACTGAACCGCGATCACCGGCGTCATATCCCCGTCCTGCGGATTCGTTGCGAGATTCTGGAAGCTGATATACGCGTCACAGTCGATCCACAGCGGGTTCCCGTCGGTGACATTCCGGACCTCCAACCCGCTTTTTTTCAGGGTGAGCGTCGCGCCTTCCGGCAGGCTGTAGCACTTATAGCTTGCAAGCGCAAATTCGCTGCCGACGCCGCTCGATGTCCTGAAACCCTCCACACTTATGCTGTTATAGTTGCCGCTTGACTCCGACGTATCGACGCTCATCGAAATAGAGCCTCCGGATTTTTGCCGGGGATAATGGGGAAACGTTTCCTGTACTTCCTCTATGCTCGTCGCCGTCCCCATCGCGTAGCCGATGCTCGCCCTTCCGGTGACGGACCAGAACGCGGCTATGAAAATAAGCGTGATAACCAATATGCCCGATATGAACTTTGCTTTTGCTTTCATCTTGTCCTCCTTTTCTTTGTGTGTTGCAACTTCCCCGCGCCGCTTCGCGTCATGGCTGCTGAATGGAATACTTCACCTCTCTGCCCTCATCCGGTTTGGGGGCGGTGTCTACGGCAAGTTCACCGGCATCTTCGCCTTTCACGTCCTCCGCATCCGCGGTTTCGTCGTCAGTTATTTCTCCGGTAATTTTCGGCGCGGTGATTTCCGCCGCCTGTTCCGGTACCGCGTTTTTTTCCACGGGCCCGGCATCCGTCGCCGGATTCCCGCAGCCGATGAGCAGCGCTGCGGCAACGCAGGCTGCGGCTGCGCAGGCTACGCCCCTCGCGACGATACGCGCCTTTCTTCGCCGCGCCGTATGCGTTCCCGCGGCTCTTGTTGTCTGTATGCTCTGCATGATTTCATCCTTTCCTTTTCAATGCTTCCTTAAAACTTGTTTATGAACCCGGCTTCCTTTCTGATGGTGACCGTAAACCCGGGCAACTCCGAAAACGGCATCGCCCAAAACACCGTACACTTTACTTCGATAAGCGCCGCCATCTTGCCGCTGTCCACTCCGTACCGAGCGGTTTCAAGCAGGCCGGGATTTCTCACGGTAACGGTCAGATCCGACAGCTCAAACTCCTTCGCTTCCCCGGCGTAGCTGATGTACTTACCCCCGTCACGCTCAAGGTCAAGCTCCTTTTTCAGCTCGGAAAGCACCTCGTACGGCGTTACGCTTTCCACAAAAGCCCCCGAAACTCCGTAGGTATACGCGCCGGAGCCGGACTCCCGCAGCTGGGAATACGCCGTTTCGTAGTTCGACAGTATCGCCCGGTGCGCCGCGTCTTCGATGTTCACCGATACGCCCCGCAGCACTATCATAAGCCTCATCGCCTCAAAGAGCAGCGCGGCTATCATGATGATAATGATGACGATGACTATTTTGAGCGGCGCGGCCATCGCCTCCTTCGCCGCGAGTTTCTTCCTCAGTTTGCCTGCCACTTCACTTCCTCCTTTGCGCCGGCGCCCGCTATCCGACGCTGCTGAATATCTGCGCCTGCCGTATCACGTCGAGTATAATAACGACAAAGACGCTGGCAATGAATATGATAAACAGGGCGAGATTCCACTTCCGCAGTTTGTCCGGGCGCTTTATCGCTTCCCTTTTCAGTATTTCAAATTCCTCTTTTTTTATATCGCGCACGACCATATTGAAATGAGCGATGCCCTCGCTGCCGTTCAGGATGCCGAGAAGCCCCCGGATCACATCCGACAGGTATTTTGAGCCGATTCGCTCGTCGAACCTGATAAGCGCCGCCTCGACCGACGATATTCTGGCGTCCGCCACGGTCCGGTCCAGCTCACGTTTGAAAAACGGGGAGAGCGCCGTCTCTCTATATTTCTCAAATATCGAGATGACGTCTCTGTTATACTCGAGAGTTTCCGCGAGGACCCGCGAAAAGCGCGGTACCTCACGGTCGAAAAGCTCCCGTTTTTCCAAAAGCAATTTGTCCGCCCTGCTTTTTTCGTGAAAAAAGATAACGAGGGACACGACGGCAACGCAGGGAGCAAACAGCGGGAATACGAAAAGCGTCGGTACGATAAGGAGGAGCGCGAGCGCGGCTTTGACGGTGGCCGCGGCCATATACTCTTCCGGCGTGATGCTTATATCGAGCGCCACGAGTTTCGCCGCAAGCTCTTCGCGGCTGAATCCCGAAAGCCGGAACGCTTTCGCGAACCTTCTCGCAAGGCTGTAAGCTATGCCGTCAAAAAAACCGTTCGCCGCGTCCGGCGCCGCCGTGAGCGACCTCACCACGCCCGAACGCGCAAGCTCCGGGACGTTGAAAACCATGAGGCCGAACGAGAAAAGGCCGAGGGACAGCAGACAGAAAAATATTCCGGTAGTTATCATGGCGCACTCCTTACTCATACTCGACCGGCCGCGTTATCCTGACGCACTTATATATCCCTATCAGAATGATAAGAATATCGATGGCCATCATGATTCTGCCGGGAGTAGAAAACACAAAGATATTGAACCAATCCCGCTTGATAAGGAAAAGCAGGGGCAGTATCGAGAGGCACAGGACCGTCATCATCACAAACTCCTTGACCGGGTCGTACATGATGGTTTTCAGGTCGGCTTGCACCTGCCGCTCGTTTGACAGCTTCTCCACGATGGGAATGAGCATCGGTATCATTTCATAGTTCCTCTGGCAGAGCATCGCCTGCATCACCCATTCGTCGAAAACCTTGTTTCCCATCCGCCCTTTCATCTCGGCGAGGGCGCCGGTCGGAGACGCGCCCGCTATCTCGCAGGACGCCACAAACCGTGTGAAAATTTCATGTATCGGCTTTTTTATATTCGGCAGGCTTTCCTTGACTGCGCGCACGATGTCGTTGCTTCTCAGGTAGGCGTTCGTAATGACCGAAAGCGTCACTTCCAGTTCGCTCGATACCTTTTTCCTGAACCCGTTTTCGAGGAAAAAGACAAAGGTGAACGGCAGCAGGAAAAACGAAACGCCGAGCACCGGGACAAGAAATATATTGCCAATAAGGAGCGCCGTCGCCACGCCCACGCAGATACCGGTAATTGAAAGCTCGGCGATAAAGACGAAGGTACTTTTTCTGTCCATCAGCGCAAGGCTGTCGCTTGCATGCCCGACTATGCCGGGCAGCCCCCGCTTCCTACCGTTCTTCCGCGCCTCTTTGACCCGGCTCTCGAGGCTCCTGTTCTTTTTCGCGTCGATTCTGAAAACCTTTTTCGTAAGGTCCGAAAAAAACGCGCGCGGCGCTATGCCGGAAAACGAAAACAGGCCGAGAAGCAGCAGCAAAAAAGCCGCCAGTCTGATGAAATTCATAGTATCCCTTTTAACTCCTTTTCGCTCATGCCATTCGCAAGCAGACGCTTTTTCAGGCCTTCCGATAGTTCGTTCACCTTTTTGAACTCGCCGCCGCCTTCTGTTTTTTTATACACATACAGCGTACGGTACCGCTTTTCAAATTCCGTCTCGGATGTGACGCACTCCATGATCTCCGTTATTTTCCGCTCATTTGTCTTCAGGTCTTTCCTCGTATAGAACACCACCGGAAACGCCTGCTCGACCATCGACTTGATAAATTTCTCGTCGTAGTCGTAGGCCATGCGGCAGAGCGTCGTCAGGCGGTCGTAGGCGCTGACGCAATCGTTCGCGTGGACCGTCGTTATGACCGTATGGCCCGTACGCGCGGCCTCCTGCCCCGTAAATGCCTCCTCCGATTTGCATTCACCTATGCAGATAACATCGGGGTTGGAAGTCAGCGCGTACTCGAGCAGTTTCTCCTGGCTCACGTTCCGTTCCGGGTAATTCAAAAATTCCTTCGTTATCAAATGCACGACGTCATTTATCACCCTGCCGTCCTCGTCATGTTTTACGAGATTGAATTCACGGACCTGGTTTTCGATCGTCACGACGCGCTGCTCTATCGGCAGGCTCGAAAGCAGGTAGCTCATCAGCGTCGTTTTCCCGCTGCCCGTCGCGCCGACGGAAACCATCGAGATGCCGCCCGCAAAGAGCGCGCTGAGCAGGTCGAGCATTTCGCCGGTGCAGGTCCCGTTCGCTATGAAATCCCCGCGCGTAAAATTCTTTGGATTCACTATCCGTATGCTCGCCGAGGCGCCCGCCCGCTCATCGACGACGGGATAGCTGTACGCGGTGATCCTGACCTTGTCCGACAGATGCCCCCGTACGATGGGCGTCATCTCATCGAGTATCATATTTGAGTGGCGCAGCAGCTTCTGGATAATGTCCCGGCAATGCTTCGCGCTCGCAAAGGTTTCGCCGGCCGGGACCTTCTTCCCGTCCGAATAGGTTATCTTGACGTCGTCGTACCCGTTGACGGTGATTTCCTCAACATCCTTATCCTCCAGAAAGTATGACAGGAATGAGAACCCGACCGCCTCCATATACAGCCGGTCGACGAGCGCGTCGCCGCTCAGCGACGTTAACGCCGGCTGCTTCTTTCGTATCTCGTCCCGTATAATATTCTTCAGGAACTCCTCCTTGTCCTCTCTCCGGCCCGTGACCTCCTGAAAGGAGCCGAGGATCGCTTCGTTCACCTCCTTGACAAAACGGTGAAACTCCTTCTGCTCGCTATGCGCTATGAGGTTTTCCATGTTCCGCACCCCCTTTCTCCCGTTGTTTCATGCGGATAAGCGCATGGTCGCACATTCTCCGTATCTCCGTCGCGTATTCCCGGCCTTCGGGCGTTTTCAGGGCGGCGCCCATGCTCCCGTTTTTGTAGTTGCGGCCTATCTCCGCTACATACGGGAGCTTGAACCCTATCTCCCCGATTTCCTCCGCATACGCCCGCGTAAGGCCCTCGTCCTCTTTTTCGATTTTGTTCAGAATGGATACCCGCTCGTGGTCCGGGCAGGCGGCGAGCTGGTCCCTGCCCGACCGGAAAAATGACAGGCCCTGCGGCGACAGCTCATGCAGGTAGTAGACGAAGTCGTTCTCCGCCATCATAAAACCCGACAGAGCGTCCGTCCAAAACAGCGCCATCGGAACGGAAATCACGACGTCCGCAATAGTCCCGAGGATCCCGAAAAACTCCTTCATCTGCGACGGGACCGGCGCGGTAGAAGTGAACGGGTTCTCCCCGTTTTTATAGCCGAGGATATATACCTTGTCCTGTTTCGCCGGCAGAGGCGCGAGGTTCCGCAGCACCTCCGTTTCCGTGAGCGCCGGCGCTATGATAAGCTCACCGAGGGACTTCTTATCCTGCAGGGCCTTGCCTTTCGAGAATATGACGCCGGCTTTCGGCTCGTAGTTATTCGCGAGCAGTATCACCACGTCGAGATTATCCGCCTCGGCAAAATGCTTCGCCATATAGGCCGCCGTCGTAAGTTTCCCGGCGTTCGGCCTGCCGTACAGCGTTATAAAAGTGGTTTCCACGCTCACTCACGCTCCCTTCCGGCTACGGCCCCGGATGATCCGTTCGGGTCGGCCGCCCCGTCCCGCCCGTCCGGGTCGCTGTTCTCGCCGGCCGCGCCTTCAGCCCCGGAATCCGCGGCTTCTTCCGCGGCGGCCGAAGCGTTATAGGCATCCTGTTCGTCGAGGAACTTCTGCGCGTTCGTGCGACCGCCCCGGTACGCGAGCAGCGCCCACAACCGGCCCGATTCTTCCGCTTCGCCGAGAAGCCTCGCCTGCCGGTCCGATACGAGCACCGTTATCGTCGACGGCGCGTTCGACGTCCGCGCGGTATCCCCCTCCGCCGCCGCCTCATCTTTGTCCACGCCCTCCGAAAAGGTGATTGCCATCACGTAGACATATTTCAGTTCCGGAATTATTTCCGCTTCCTTGCTCTGGGCGTTCACCGAAAGAAAACTGATGATGTCGCCCTTGGACAACTTCCCCGACAGCCCGTCGGAAAAATTCTTGATGGAGACCGACATCGCGACCCTCGTGCCGTCGAGATTGTTGAAACTCTTGAAGTCCTCCGTCTCGTCGCCCTGGATTTTCGCGCTCGTGATATAGTCGCCGGGGAGTATATCGTAACTGGCGTATTTCCCTATCGCCTGGTCTTTCTTCGTGATGACCGTGACCGGGATGTTGTACGCCCCTATCGTCCTCATCTCGGTGTTCGCCTCCGTCAATACGTCACCCTGCTGTATCTCCGTCGTCGCGAAAAGCGCCCGCGTCCGCTCCGTCATGGTTTTGCTGATGTACGGCGACAGGCCGAACGTGATGACGAAAGCAAGCGCCACGCACAGTATGCCGACCGCGAGCCGTGAATGCAGTATCTTTTTCATATATCCTCCTTTTTCTCACTCCGCTCACGCGGATATAACAGCCGATAGAATGAGCAGCGTAGCCACATGCCCCGCCGCGATAAACGGTATAAGCGCCGTCTCCCGCTTCAGGCCCGCTCTCCCGAACCTTATCGCGTTTGCGGTAATAAGGGCCAAAACCCCTATGGTCAGCGAGGACAGCGCCCTCACGACGCCGGTCGCGAACGTCAGCGCGACCAGCACCCAGATGTCGCCCCCGCCGATTCCGATGTCCGTTTTCTTTACGAGAATCAACGCGCAAAACGCGGCGAGTACGGCGGCGCTTTGCATAATAAACCCCCTTCCGGGCATCACCACGCCGACAAGCGCGATGAGAAAAAGGACGGGGCGACAGACCTCCCTTTTTCTCATATCCCATACGGCTTCGGCGGCTAAAGCGAGCATAAGGGCCGCCTCCCCCGCAATACCCGCCGCCATCAGGTTGTGCTGAAAATATCGCTTATCAGGGACTCGAGGTGGGGTATGATGGTGCCTTTGAATATCAACACCATAGCCGTCAGTATAATGACGCCGATGACCACGGTAATGAGTATCGCCGTCGCGTGTTCCGAGAAGAACGACGCCTTCCTTTCCGCGAGCTTCCCGCCCACCTTGCCGAGCCTGTTTTTGATTGTGTCCATGTTGATGCCTCCTTATTACTTCCAGTAGACTTCGGACGCCCCTGTGGCGACCGAGGTAAGGGCGACCGGCACCTTTACGATACCGCCGATTTCGAGGTAGGCGGTCTGTTTCAACGTGACTTTGAAACCTTCGTTAAGGTTTATATGTCCGGTCTTAGAATAGGTGATGTGCGGCGCTATACCGTACTGCGCTTTCAGGTCGGCTACCCTGCCGCTGACCGCATTCGTGTCGCCCGATATTTCAACCGCCCGCGCAAGTTCCTCGGAGAAATTGTCAAGCTTGTATTTGGTGAAAAGAACGGACGCCGTCGTCGCTATCAGCACGAGGCACATCACGACCACCATCATAAATATCGTGAGTTCAAAATAGACGCCCGCCGCTTTCCGTTCCCGCAGCTTCTTCATTATTTCGTTCATGAAACTCCTCCTCTCAAACCTTCGCTCTCTACCGGCGCGTTTTCGCGCTCCACCGGCATTCCCTATATTACCGCGAGAGGAAACATATGTCAATACATTTTCAGGAATTTTATTTGTAAAATTTTCTATACTGGAAATGAGTTATTCTCATGATACGGAAGCGGGATTGCAAAAGAAAGACGCCGGCGAGTCATACACTCACCGGCGCCGGGGCTGCCTGTCTCCGCCACACGGCGAAGACAGGCAGGGGTATACCCTGCGGTTTCATCAGGGGGTTTCTTTTTCTTTCGTGCGAATGGCAATCACCGTCACTATGATAAGGATAATTCCAAGGGCCGCGATAAGCGGCGCTATCCACCAGCTAACGCCGGAGCCGCCGCCCGTGCTCTGAGCGGACGCGCTATCCGTAGCGGATTCGGATTTTTTATTCCCCGCAACGCCGTCGCCGTTGGCGTCCTGCTTGTTGGGGTCGTTGGTATCGGAAACCGTATTGTCCGGAACGGCGCCCTTGGGATTGT
>JAITEX010000037.1 GCA_031281765.1 Eubacteriales Family XIII. Incertae Sedis bacterium
GTGTCGGTTGATATGTAAGAATCAGTTCTTCGACTTGCATACGGGAATAAACATCAATATAGTTTAGCGGTTCATCCCAAATGTATAAGTGCGCTTGCTCGCACAAACTGCCCGCAAGAAGAATTTTCTTTTTTTGCCCCTCACTAAAAGTCGCCATGTCAACTCCTAAGTGCTCTCGTGAAAAATCAAGTTTTCGCAGAATGGTAAAAAGAAGTGTTATGTCAATTGACAGGTTTTTTGCATAGTCACGCAGGTTGCCTTTCAGGAATGATACGTCTTGCGGAACATATGAGGTTTTCACTCCGCTGCCTATATGCAAATCTCCCGCGAACTGAGTGCTTTGACCTGTTATTGCTCTTAATATGCTACTTTTGCCCGAACCGTTTCCGCCAATCAACGCGATTCGGTCACCTTGATGAACAGTAAAACTGATGTTTTGGCAAACAGACTTTTCGCCATAAGCAATCGCTAATTTGTCTGCCACCATAAGCGTATCGGTGCGGTATTTCAACGGCGACAATTTAAGGCTTTCCACCGCTTCAATATTTTTCAGTAGAGCGGATTTTTCCAGAGCAGCCGACTGGCGACGTGCTTCTGTTGCCTTGGCGCGTTTCATCATTTTTGCGGATTTATGCCCGATATAACCTCTATCAACAGGTCCGTTTCCGGTTTTGCTCCGCTCTACTTTATCCGACCAGGAGGCAGTTTGGGAGGCAGCAATTTTCAAACGGTCAATTTCACCTGAAAGCCGCTTATTTTGTGATTGCTCAAAAGCATCCTGTCGCTGTTTTTGTTCCCACCAAATTGAAAAGCTGCCAGCAACCACTTCAATATTTGCTTTATTTATTGAAAGCGTATAATCGGTGCAGGAATCTAAAAACGCACGGTCGTGAGATACCAAAATGAAGCCTGACTTCTTATTCAAATATGCGGCCACGATTTCCCGACCGTAGCTGTCTAAATGATTAGTTGGCTCATCAATCAGTAAAAAGTTATACCCACGCAGGAACAGCCCTACCAACAGCACCTTGGTTTGTTCGCCGTTGGAAAGCGTTTCAAACGGACGATACAAAACATCGTCGTCAATCTCCATCAGGGAGAACTCTTTTTGAATTTCCCACGGCGCAACAGATGGTGCGGTTTCTCCTAATATAGTCAAAGTCATTTCGGCTTTATTGGCGACGGGATACGGGAAGTAGTCGAACGAAACCCCGGCAGAAATCTTTCCGCTGTATTCGTATTCATCCATCAGCAGTTTGAGAAAAGTGGTTTTGCCTCTGCCGTTTCGTCCGCAGAAGCCAATTTTCCAAGAGGTGTCCAACTGAAAGGTCACATCAGTAAAAACATTTTCGCTGTTGCCGTCATAGCAAAAAGTCATATGTGAAATATTAATTAAAGACATAAAAAAGCCCCTTCCCGTCATCGGAAAAGGACACCTGATATCACTGATTGTAAGAAAGCATAAGCCCCAAACGTTCAAAACGACATCGACAACCAATTCAGATGACAAAAGCGAACGCCTAACGCGCTCAAAGTTTTGTTTCATCTAAAACAGGTTATCGTTGAATCATTCTTTCACCCACTTCGCAAATACAACTAAACCATTATAGCACAGGCAGAGGTCAAATGCACGTACCATTTTTTTTAACATTAGGCAGCATTTTCCCAAATATACGCCGCAAAAAATGATGTTTGACTTCCCCTATCCGTTATGATAAAGTTATGAAAAATATTTGCAGGGGGACGCTTCGGCGTTGAGAAGGTAAAACCTGACCCTTTGAACCTGTTGGTTAATACCGACGTAGGGAGCATGATTCATGAGTGATGAGGTGCTTTTCTTCGAGGAAAGCGCCTTTTTTACTCAGAGGACTCTCCGCCGGGAGAGCCTTTTTTGAAAGGATGTGAGAAATAATGAGCGAATCTATATGTTTTTTATTCGGGGCCGGCGAGTATTACGGCCCGCCGCCCGATATAGACGCCGCGGATTTTGTCGTTGCGGTGGATGGCGGCCTTGAATATGTGGAGCGGCACCGATATGGTCGCGGCGCTGCGCGAAAGCTGGCGGCGCGGGTACCGTACGTTTCGTATCTATGGCGGCGTACGCCTATGGGAATACCGTGCCGCTCAAGCCCTCTGCGCGGGAATACCTTCTGGCGCTCAAAGCGCGCGGGGCAAAACTCGGCGTGGCCACCGGCCTGCCTGCCGAACTCTTCGTCCCGGCGCTGCGGCGCCACGGCATCATGGATTTGTTCGACGCCGTTTGCTCGACCGATGAAGTAGCGCACGGAAAAACTAAGCCGGACATTTTTCTGTTTACCGCCGGGCGGCTTGGCATATCCCCCGCCGCCTGCATAGTGTTCGAGGATACGTTGGAGGCTATCAAAAGCGCCCGGCAGGCGGGAATGACCGTATACGGTGTCTATGATGAAGCGTCAAAGGGAGATTGGCCGCGCATCGAAGCGATTGCTGACGGGGTGATTTTTGATTTTAAAGACGCCCCCTTGCCGAAATAGCTGTATTGCTCAGACCGGCAGCGAGAGCTTCACGGCGGCCGGGACCACGGAAATGCGCACGGCGCCCGTTTCGGTCGTTTCGCCGTCAATGGCAATCGTCATCGGGATCTTAGGTCGAAACACGGCCTCCTTGCAGGCGTAATGTTTCAGGAAATCGTCGAGCCGTTTATCCTTGAGATGCGTCCCGTCATGGTATTTCTTCACGATGGAGAGGAAAAAGCGCCGCGTTACCGAGCGTACGAACATGACGTCCATCAACCCGTCCGTTGTCACCGCAAGCGGCATACCATCGAAGCCTCCGCCCGAAAACCGTCCGTTTGCCGCGCCGGCAAGCAGGTACTCGCCTTCGTCGACGACCGCGCCGTCCACCTCTACGGACATCGGCAGCTTCTTCAGCTTCGCAAGCGTAGCGGCCACACCGGATACGTAGGCCGCCGTGCCGAACAGGAACGGATTCCGTTTCAGCTGGGCGGTTTTCGCCACCACCTCGGCGTCAAAACCCATATTGAGCATATTGATTGCGTAGCCGGTTTCCGGGAATACCCTGACGCCCCGCGATTCCGCGTCAGCCGGCGGCGGGTCAAGCAGTTCATATTTGAGCGCGTCAACGGTGACGACCCGCCCCTCGAGCTGTTTTGCTATATCCAGAAACTGCTTTGCCGTGCCGAAATTGCGGACGAAGTCGTTGCCTGTACCGACGGGTATCACGGCCAACTGGGCGTTTTCCGCGCCTATTATGCCGTTCAGGACCTCGTTTATCGTACCGTCGCCGCCGCAGGCATAGAACCGCATCGCCGCTTCCGGGTTCTTTTCGCAATGTTCGCGTATATAGCGCGTCGCATCGCCGATATTCACGGTGCGGTGGATTTCATATTCGACGCCCGCCCCTTTGACCGTTTTGAGAATGTCCGGGAGCGTCTTGATTCCCGCTGCGCCCTTGCCGGCCGCAGGATTGATAATGAAAATATGTTTCATGTCATAATTCTATCATACATTCAGATATTGTATAATAATAGTCTGATAAATATTTTCTGTGGTTTAATGAGCTTTATTCGTATTGACGGAGGCAAACATGACAGACAAGACGCGCTACTACCTCGGCATAGATATTGGCGGCACGAACACGGTAGTTGCCGTGACGGACGAAGCGCACGCGCTCCGCTCCAAGGGCTCGTTCCCGACACGGCCCGAGCGCGGTTACGATATTGTCATCAGTGAAATCGGCGAACTCTCCTATGAACTGATTTCCGGCCTCGGGCTCAAGATGTCAGACATCGGTTCCGTCGGGGTCGGCAGCCCGAATGTGATAGACGGCGTCGTCGAAAACTCCGTGAACCTTTCGTGGGTGAACGTGCCGCTGAAGGCGGAATTAGAGCGCTTATTCGGCATACCCGTATACGTCGACAACGACGCGAACGTCGCGGCTTTCGGCGAATATATCGCGGGAGCTGCCATCGGCGCATCTTCCGTCTTGATGGTTACCATCGGCACCGGCGTCGGTGGCGGGTTTATCACGGATGGCAGGGTTTACAGCGGCTGTAACCGCGCCGCCCTCGAAGTCGGCCACATGGTCATCTACCAGAACGGCAGGCCCTGCGCCTGCGGCCGCTTCGGTTGCTTCGAGCGCTACGCGAGCGCCACCGGCCTCATACTCACCGCGAAGGAATACGCGGACGCCTATATGGACTCCCTGCTCTGGAAACTCTGCGACGGGAATCCCGAGCGCATAACCGGCAAAATGATATTCGAAGCCATGCACGAGGGCGATTACGCCGCCACAGAAGCGGTCGGCGCCTTTATTCGCGACCTCTCCTGCGGCATAATAAACCTCATCAACATCTTTCAGCCCGAAGTGCTCCTTATCGGCGGCGGCGTGGCCGAAGCCGGCGATGAACTCTTTGAGCCGTTGATTCATCGGGTCAAACAGGAAATCATCACGCGTGACAGCAGCCGGAACACGATAATAAAACCCACAAAATTGGGAAGCGACGCCGGTGTTATCGGCGCCGCCTGTCTCCATCTTGAAAATAAATAGCTTTGCTGCCTTACGCTCCGCTATAGCTTCACGTTTTTCGACCAATCGAAGCGGAAGAACCGCGGCAGACCGCCGACAAAGCGCTCGGTCGCCTCGCCCCGGACAAGCGGGCGCGCGTACCGCATGAACTCCTCCGTTACATCCGCGTTTTCCGCGTCTATCCATTCGAGCGGCACGCTCTTTTCCTTATTCGCAATGCCCGCGAGCGGCGACAGGTCGTAGTAGGCGCGATAGGGTTCGTCCCCGGTGCGTTTGATGGTCACCATGACGTCCGTCCGCCCCTCGAGCGCGGCTTCGACAGCCCGGTAGCCGCACTGATAGGATTCCTCGAGATCCTTTGCGCTCGCGCAGTGAGCGGCCGCGCGCTGCAGCGTATTGAACTGGATGGCCCGTGTCTTCAGCTTCGGTTCGTTCATCGCCGCTTTTACGGCGCTTTCAAGCACATTTGCCACGCCGCCGAGCGTCTTATGGCCGAAAGCGTCAGCCGCCGCGCCCGTATCCGCGAGGTACTGTCCCGCCTCATTCCTGATTCCCTCGGATACGGCAGCGATGATCTGCCCCTCGCTCCGGATGAGTTTTGCGGCTTTCCCGGTAAAGTCATCTATGTCAAACGGCACTTCCGGCAGATAGATCAGGTGCGGCGCCGGCACGCCCGTATCGCGGGCAAGCGCGCTCGCAGCCGTCAGCCAACCGGCATTGCGCCCCATTATCTCCACGATAACGATGCTCGGCAGTGGATAGACTATCGTATCCAAATAGAGCTCGGCGACGCTCGTCGCCACATACCGCGCCGCGCTGCCGAATCCCGGCGTGTGGTCCGTCTCGACAAGGTCGTTGTCTATCGTCTTTGGTATGCCAAGCGCCACAATATCCTCGCCCTTTTCGCGGAAATATGCGGAAAGCCGCGAGACCGTGTCCATCGAATCATTGCCGCCGTTATAGAAAAAGTAGCCGATTTCGTATTCCTTCAGGATTCCGAGAATCGTATCGAATATCGACGGATCGTCCTTCGGCAGCTTGTACCGGCTGCTCCCGAGCGCCTGCGCCGGCGTGTGTATGAGCATTTCAATATCGTCCGGGGACGTGATTTGCTCCGAAATATCGATGATATGCCGGTCTAAAAAACCCTGCATCCCATTGACGGCGCCGTATACCCTGCCGATTTTATCGGACGCGAGCGCCCGTTCTATAGCGCCCGCGATGGACGCGTTTATCGCGGAAGACGGCCCGCCGCTCTGCGCTATTAGCATATTTTTCGTCATAATTCCCTCTTTCCTTCGCGCGGAAAGCGCCCGTTTCTTCAGACGCGCATCTCCACAGCCTCTCAACACTGCTCCTGAACATAGTGTACCATATTTGCCCGCGCAGCGTTGCGCACGGTATAATATATGAGCGGCAGGTATACCTGAGACTATATGGAGGAACACGTGAAGAACATCAAAGCTATTTTACTCGTTACGATAATAATAACCGCGCTTATAGCTGCGGGCTGCAGCGGCAATGACAAGCTGAAAGAGAGCCCGGAACCCCGACCGGGTACGGTAAGCCTGCTCCTGCCCTATGCGGAAACCGACGCCTTGGTACAGAACGACACCCAGCAGAAACTCATCGCTTCATTCGACGACGCCGCCCGGGAACAAATGTTTGTCGTTACGCATATCTTTGCGGATGGCGACGCCGCCAGACAGGCGGCGCAGTTAACGGAAACCGCCGACGCCGGAACCGGCGTTATCGTGGTCGTTCCCGTGAGCGGAGCCGATTTGAGCGAAGGGCTTGCGGCCGCGGACAAAGCCGGCGTCCCCGTAATAGCCCTGCATGAAAGCATAGAGGGCGCGGATACGCTCAGCGCGGTTGTCGCGCCGGACTATAAGGAGGCGGTGACAAAACTCATAGATGCCGCACAAACGGCCCACCCGGATACCGGCATACTCTTTCTGAACGGCGGCCCGCAAGGCGACAAGACCGCGGACGCCATCGGCGGGTATATCGGTTCAGACTATCGCACTATGACTGCCATTTCCAGCGATTGGACCTTTGCGGGCGGTAGGAATGAAACGGCGCAATTTATAAAGGGCGCCGGGGCCATCCCCAGCGCAGTGGTAGCCATGAACGCGAGCATGGCTTCCGGCGCGGCACGGGCAATAGCCGACGCAAAACTGAGCGACAAGGTCGGCCTCTATGCGCTGAATCCCTCCGGGCTGAATGCGGATATGATAACATCGGGCAAAGCGGCCGCAGTTGCCGTGCCGGACACCGATGCGGAAGCGAAGCAGGCCATCGCCCTCTGCGCCGAACTGATTGCAAACAAAGAGGTCGAACTGAACCACCTCATACCCTTCCTGATAATTGATACGGGCACTATTGAGGCATACCTGAACAAACCCGCGGCAGCGGAAACGCCCGCAACGGAATAAGAAATAAATGAGTGAAAAAAATGACTGTCTCAAAATAATGAGACAGTCATTTTTCATAGGTATCCGGCAGCGACCTGCTTTCCCGGGAGGTCGCCCTCCAAGTATCATCG
>JAITEX010000112.1 GCA_031281765.1 Eubacteriales Family XIII. Incertae Sedis bacterium
TACCACGGCCCATACGAAGGTCGACTACCACATGGTACAGAGATACGCGGCCTCTGTGTTCGACACGAAGAACGTGATGAAGGATATGTATCCGCGCGGGAATGTTGAGGTTTTGTAATTCACCATGAGATTATCGGATATTAACATCATAGATAGAGACTATGAATTAAGAAAAGATGGGGAGTTCGACGCGCTCGGCGCCGTCACAAGGCCATTCGAAAAAAACGAGCAGGGATTGGTTTATCTCGAGGATAGAAACTATATGGATTCTTTTTTTAAGAATCAAAATGTTTCGGCCGTTGTGTGTACGAATGAAATAGCGGACGTGATACGTGATAAATTCAATGGTGGCCTTCTTATCACGAGTGAACCGCGCAACCTGTTTTTTGAGGTACATAATTACCTCGCAAGTAAAACGGAATTCTACCATACATTTAAAAAAGAGACGCCCCGCATTGCTGAAACCGCAAAAATTCATCAGACAGCCGTAATAGGAGACCACAATATCCATATAGGTGAGAATACCGAGATTATGGCGGGCGCAGTGATAAAGCCGAACACCTATATCGGCGACAGGGTAATAATCCGGGAAGGATGTATTGTCGGAACACCGTCGTTCTATTATTCGATGAGTGGCGGCAGAAGAGAGCAAGTGGTGGCTGCGGGATCGGTACTTATAAAAAACAATGTGGATTTGCATCCGGGCGTAAGCGTTGAATTGGGCGTGTTCGGAAAGTCGACAATTGTGGATGAATATGCGAAGGTCGGCCCCTTGGCGGCTTTGGAGCATGATTCATATCTCGGTAAATTAAGCATCTTATGCGCGCATGCGGTGTTGACCGGATTTACGTATGTGGGGGAAGGCTCGTTTATAGGCGCAGGAGCCATAGTCGTGCCGCAAGTCAGGATAGGAAACCGTTGCAAGTTGTCTGCAGGCGCAATGGTAACCCGCGATGTTCCCGACGATACGCATGTTGCTGGCAATTACGCGGTCGAGCATAACAAGTTTATAGCGCATTTAAAGGAATCGCTTACTGAATAGTGCAGTCTCCTACCGCAATGAAGAGAGGATCAGATCGCGGAGCCGCCCGGTGCAGCGGCCGTCGAAGGTCTCTATGTAGCGGCTTGCGAACGCCGCTTCATACGGGGCGTCGTAGCCGTCATTGAAAGCGTCTGCGATAATGCGCGCGAGCTTTGCCGCGTCGGAGGCGGCGTAGGCCGCATACTCCGTTTCGATGTCGATATTCAGCCCCGGATACTCCCGGTATTCGGCGCCGTCAGAGAGATAAAAAAACAGGGGTATCCCGGACAGCGCCGCGCTGAACGCCACATTCGAGTAGTCCGTCACAACTGCGTCGGCTACGCATAATAATTCCTCGGCGGAGAATTCGCTTCCGAGCAGAACCGCGCCGTCTGCCGCGTCTGAGCCCGCCGCATTCGCCGCTCCTGCCTCTATGGGGTGCAGCTTGACGGCAAGGCGGAACGCGCCCTGATCGAGCGCGGCGGCTAAGCCGGACCATTCGGTGTGCCGATGTTCCCGGTAGGTCGGCAGATAGAGGATGATGTGCTTCCCCTCGCCGGCCGCCCGCGCGAGGGCGGGGTGCGCCGCGAATACCGCGCTTCGCGTAGTTTCATCGGGACCGGCTTGGTTTGCGGAGTGAAGGTGGTCGAGGAAGGGGGTCCCGGTGACGAGGACGCTGCCGGCCTCAAGGCCGAAGGCTTCCGCGAAAAATCCGGCGGTCCGCTTTGACGGCGCCACGGCGAAGCGGTAGCCCTCGTGCATATGCAGCAGGCGGTTCCGCTTCCTGACGGATTCCGGCGCTAGCGGGTTCTCGAGCGTCTGTAAACCGAATTTCTTGATGGCGCCGATTGCGTGCCATATCTGTATCACGGTGAGTTCTTCGCGGTGGCGAAGACAGCTGACGGGCAGGGAGTAGCCGTCGGTAACGACTACGGCGGCGCGGGCGATTGCCTTCATCTGGCGCAGCAGCATGCAGAGGTCCTTCGGCGCGTTCTTCAGCAAGCCCGCGCCGCTCTTCTCCTGACGTTTGGTGAGCGTGACGGTTTCAGCTGAGCTGCCGAGCGCCCGAATGAGCGCTTTGAAGTCGGATGAGGGTTCGTCGCTTTGGCGGCTGAGGAACACCACGCTGCGCGGGTTCACGCGCCCGAATTTCATTATGCGGTAGAGGAGCCGCATAAACGCTGTCAAGACGGGTATTAAGATGTTAACGATACTATTCATTACTTTATATGATACTATATTATAGGAGAAATCGCGGGAGGATATTGTTATGAAGAGGATACTTACGTACGGCACTTTTGATTTACTGCATTACGGCCATATACGCCTGCTGAAAAGAGCGCGGGCTCTCGGCGATTACCTTATCATCGGGTTGTCGACGGATGAGTTCAATGCGGGAAAGGGCAAAAAAGCCTATCATAGCTTTGAGTCGCGCAAGGAAATGCTGGAATCCGTGCGGTACGTCGATTTGGTAATACCCGAGGAGACCTGGGAGCAAAAGTTGGACGACGTGCTCGAATACCGGGTAGATACGGTGGTCATGGGCGGCGATTGGGCCGGGTCCGACCGCTTTGAATACCTGAAGGATTATTGCGAAGTGGTATATTTGGATAGGACAGAGGGCGTCTCAACGACGCTTATCAGAGAAGAACTCGGAATGTAGCGGTGAGTGGTATAATAGTTCGGGATGAAAACTATTATTAAAATACTGAAAGAGCATATTGTCTGGCGGAGTCAGATTTTTAAGCTCGCGAAATCAGATATAAAGAAAACCTATAGCGGCGCCGCGCTCGGTTGGGCGTGGACCCTCATCAAACCGTCGGTCACGATATTTGTGTTCTGGTTTGCGTTTTCCATCGGTCTGAAGCTCGGCAAGGACATCGGGCCGTATCCGTATATTCTGTGGCTTATCGCGGGGTATATCCCGTGGTTCTTTATGAGCGATATGCTGACGGGCGGGGCGGGTTCGCTCCGCAAATACAGCTACCTCGTAACAAAGGTCAAGTTTCCGATAGCGACGATACCGACCTTCGTGGCGCTTGCACAGTTTGCCGTCCATCTCATGTTGATGGTCATTGTCATCCTTATCTTTGCCGGTTTCGGCTTTTTCCCGGATCTGTACCTGCTGCAGCTTCCGATCTATATGCTCCTTATGCTCGTTTCGTTTACGATATGGGGGCTGTTTTCATCGATGCTCGGCGCAATCAGCAAGGACTTTTTGAATTTGGTCAAATCGCTGACGATGGCGGTGTTCTGGCTGTCCGGTATCATGTGGGATATAAACGACATCGGCGAACACCATCCGTGGCTTCAGACCATACTGATGTTCAACCCGGTCACCTTTATCGCGACGGGATACCGCAACTGCTTTATCTACAAGACGTGGATATGGGAGCAGCCGATTGCGTTCACGTGTTTCTCCGCGACGACCGTAATCGTATTGGCTCTCGGCGTCTGGGCGCATTACAAACTTGAAAAGGATGTTCCCGATGTGCTCTAACGAAAGAAAAACCGTCATACGTTTCGACCATGTGTCGAAGATATACAAGCTGTTCAAGAACGACAAGCGCCGCCTGCTTTCCGTATTCAGCAGAAAAATAAAGTACACCGAAAAAAGGGCGGTCAACGATGTGACGTTCTCCGTGCGGCAGGGGGAATCCGTCGCCTTCTTCGGCAAAAACGGCGCCGGCAAGTCCACGATACTGAAGATGATTACGGGGGTGTCCTATCCGACAAGGGGGGATATAGAGGTGGTCGGTCGCGTCAGCGCGCTACTTGAGCTTACCGCCGGTTTCGACCCGGAGATGACGGGACGCGAGAACATCTACCTGCGCGCACAGCTCTTGGGCCTGAAGAACAAGGAAATAAGCGGGCTTGAACCCGCGATAATAG
>JAITEX010000036.1 GCA_031281765.1 Eubacteriales Family XIII. Incertae Sedis bacterium
GCGCCGAATATCGCCTGCGGCGAGCGGGCCGTGCAGCCCCTCGGCGACCGCCATGAGGAATACCTCTTCTGGAAAGGGCTTGCGGACCGGCTCGGCTTCGGTGAGTATTTCCCGTGGAAGAACGAGGAGGAATTGGCCGATTACCGGTTGGCGCCCGTGGGCGTCACGTTCAAGGAAGCGGCGACGGAGAAGTATATGGTAGAGAGCGACGAGCCCTGGACCTATGAGATGATAAGCCCGTATACGGGCAAAAAGACGGGGTTCGCGACGCCGACGGGCAAGGTAGAGCTCTCTTCCACGGTGCTGCGGGACCTCGGTTACGATCCCCTGCCGTTCTACGAGGAGCCGCCGGAGAGCCCGTTCAGTACGCCGGAGTTGACAGGCGAATACCCCTATATACTTATTACGGGCGGCAATTTTCGCCCGATGTTCCACAGTGAGAACCGACAGCTCGGTATCGGCACGCGCGAGCAGTACCCGGAGCCCATCATGGATATTCACCCGGACACGGCCGCCGCGCACGGTATCGCGGACGGGGACTGGGTCTATGTGGAGACGCTGCGCGGCGTGATAAAACAGAAGGCGCGCGTGGCAGCGGAGATAGACCCGCGGGTCATCAACGTGCAGAGCCATTGGTGGTTCCCGGAGGAGCCGGCGCGCGAACCGTGGCTCGGCGGCCTGTGGACGTCGAACTGCAATGTCCTGACGATGGGGTCGGACCCGGATACCTTCGACCAGGTGACGGGCGGTTGGCCGCTGCGGGCGCTACTCTGCAAGGTGTATAAGGCGGAGACGGTGCAGGCGGCGACCGCGTAGGGGCGGGGAGAAAACTCTTTACAACAATTGATAGGGAGTTGTATAATTAAAGCAGGAAAGCCCAACGGCTGCCCTATTAGGGTTTACCGCTTAACTCGCGTTAGGCGGTTTTCTTATGGTAATGAATAACACTACTATAATCATGCAAATACAGATCTGCAACTCGTCACCCTCCTTTCCCCATGACCTCCGATTTGGTACGCCATAGATGAGTGTTAACGGGCGAGAGCAACCGCCGGGACTTATTCCCTGCCACATCATTTATATCATATATTTACAAAATAATCAATATTAAATAAAAATAATTAATAAAAATAATTAATGGAAAACTACAGGAGTTATGTCGGTTGACATTGACCGATGAATACCGTAGAATAGTTTAATTGTAAAAGTATTTAAAGGTGAACATAAGGGAGAATATGAACGAAATATGTAAGCTGCTCGGCATCCGCTATCCCATCATACAGGGCGGAATGGCCTGGGTCGCGGACCATCATATCGCGGCAGCGGTCTCGAACGGCGGCGGCCTCGGGCTGATTGCGGCGGGAAACGCAGACGCGGAATTTGTGCGCGGGGAGATACGGAAAGCGCGCGAGCTGACGGATAAGCCGTTCGGCGTGAACATCATGCTGCTGAATCCCGCCGTGGACGAGATAATGGCTTTGGTACGCGAAGAAAGGATAGCGGCCGTCACGACGGGCGCGGGAAATCCGGGGAAATACGTAGCGGGGCTGAAAGAGGCCGGTGTGAAGGTGCTTCCGGTAGTCGCTTCGGTGGCGCTTGCGGTCCGCATGGAGCGCGCGGGAGCGGACGCCGTGATAGCCGAGGGTACGGAAGCCGGCGGCCATATAGGAGAATTGACGACGATGGTCTTGACGCCTCAGGTAGCCGATGCGGTGGAGATACCCGTGGTAGCCGCGGGCGGCGTCGCGGACGGCAGGGGCGTAGCCGCTGCCGTTATGCTCGGAGCAAAGGGCGTACAGGTTGGTACGCGCTTCCTCGCGGCCCACGAGTGCAACATCTCACAGGCCTACAAGGATATGGTGCTGAAGGCCAAGGATACGGATACCGTGGCGACGGGCCGCAGCACGGGACACCCGGTCCGCATTCTGAAAAACCGCATGGCGAAGGAAGTCCTTTCGCTCGAAAAAACAGGAATCGACCCCGAGGAATTTGAGAATAGGCTTGCGGGTACGCTGCGCATGGCTGTGAAAGACGGCGATGTAGTGCACGGCTCCGTGATGGCGGGACAGAGCGCGGGGCTTGTGAAAAAAGAGCAGACCGCCGCGGAAATTATAGAAGAGATGTTTACCGAGGCGTCAGCGCTCCTAAAGGCCGCCGGCGCGACAGAACTCGTATAAAGGAAAAGAGAGCAGGTATTCCGGGAAAGCCGGTAAGGTGAGGTATGAAAACAGGAATAATTTTTTCGGGGCAGGGAGCGCAATATCCCGGTATGGGAAAAGCGCTGTACGAAGCCTCGTCAGCGGCGCGCGCCGTCATGGATGCCGCCGGAAGTGAATTGAAACAGCTTATATCTGAAGGGCCAGCAGAGGAACTGAACAAGACGGACGTCACGCAGCCGGCGGTCTATATCACCGGTCTTGCCGCATGGGAAGCGCTGAAAGAGGCGGCGGGAGACAAGTTGACCGCTTCGGTCGGAGGCGTTGCGGGTTTCAGCCTCGGCGAGTACGGCGCATTGACGGCGGCCGGAGTGGTTCCGGATTTTGCCGCAGGTCTCGATATAGTGCGGCATCGCGGCGCTTTTATGGCGGAAGCCGGCCGATATGCGGACGGTTCGCCGCGCGGAGCGATGGCGGCGGTCATAGGGACGCGCGACGAGGTGATTATGGCGGTGAACGAGGCGCGCGAACGTGATGTGCTCGAAGCTGTCAATTTTAACTCGCCCACGCAGGTAGCCGTCGCCGGGGACGCGGAAGCGCTGGAGCGGCTGAAAACCGTCGGCAAGGCGCGCGGGCTACGCGTCATTCCGCTGAAGGTCAGCACGGCGTTCCATAGCCCCATTATGGCTCCAGCCGCAAAACGTCTCTACGACTATATGTCAAGCTACAAATTTGATGCTCCGCGTGTAAAGCTCTACGCGAATACGACGGGGCGGGATATTGCCGGGGGCTTCGGCGCCGGGGAACAGGCCGGTTTCAGCGAATTTATGCGGGAATACATGATGAACCAGCTGAAAAGCCCTGTCTACTGGCAGGAAACCATAGAACATATGGCGGAGGACGGCATTGGCGTCTTTATCGAAACAGGCCCGGGCAAGACGCTCACCGGCCTTGTGAAGAAGATAGCGCCGGACGTGCAGGC
>JAITEX010000056.1 GCA_031281765.1 Eubacteriales Family XIII. Incertae Sedis bacterium
CCGCTTCGGCCCTATTATATCCCGCGTGACCGAAACGGCGAACCGGTAAATATATTGAAGGTAAAACCAAAAATCTCCGGCGACTGTTTCCGGTGCGGCATATGCGCGGACATATGTCCGGTGGGCTCCATCGACCATTTGGATGTCCGGATATATACGGGAATCTGTATCAAGTGCGGCGCTTGCGTAAAAAAATGCCCGAAGCGCGCGCGTTACTACGACGACAAAGAGTACCTCTATCATCAAAACGAACTGGAGGAAATCTACGCGGAGCGCAAAGAGCCCGAATTCTTCCTATAGGCCGCAGCGCCTGAGCAGATCCTCATCGTCAAGTATTTCTTTTGACGGTCCGTCGGCCGCGACTTTTCCCTTGTGAAGAAGAATGGTTCTGCCACATATGTTCTGCGCAAGATGAAAATCATGCGTGGCGAGCAGGAGCGTGTGGTTCAGGCCTTTTAATATTTCCGCGAGCGTCCGCTGCGCCCGCCGGTCGAGAAAGGTGAACGGTTCGTCAAGCATAAGGATGAACGGGTTCATAATAAGGACGCCGGCAAGCCCGACAAGCCGCTTTTCTCCGTCAGATAATTTAGTTGACAAACGGTCCTTGAGTCCGCTGATGCCGAGCCGTGCGAGTATTTCGTCCATGCGCCGCTCCGTCGCGGCCGGATCCTCCTTGTAGTTTGCCGGGCCGAACGCGATGTCGTCTTTGACGAGCGGCATGAATATCTGGTCGTCCGGATTCTGGAACAGCATACCGATATGGGAACGGAGCTGACCGATAGTCTTGCGGTCATGATGGTCCCTGTCCACGCGCACCGTGTCGTGAACATGTTTTTTCGGGCTGTTCGTGTGGGTATGCTCCGGCGCTGTTTCGTCATCGTGTTTCAGCACGATACCGCCGCCCGTAGGCGTCAGTACGCCGACAAGCGAAAGCATGAGCGTCGATTTGCCCGCGCCGTTCGCGCCGATAAGCGCCACCTTCTCTCCATCTCCAATAGTAAATGAAAGGCTGTCAAGCACAGGACTTGCGTCTTTTTCGTCATATTTCACCGTCAAGTCATTTACTTGCAACATCGTTTGGTACCGCCATTCCCTTCCCGATTATCATACGTCACTTCGCGCCTTATCCGACAAACAAGTTGCCGAGGGCTTCGCTCAAATCAAAAAACCGCAGCAGCACGCACAGCGCTATTATTATGGCGGCGTACGCGAGAGAGGCCGCCCCCGCGCGCCTGCCGCGCACCCAATCCCAGGTCCCGTCAAAGCCCCGGCACAACATAGCCTGATAGACGCGGTCGGCCCGCTCCATGCTGCGCAACAAAAGCACGCCGAGAAAGCTGCCGATATGCCGGATATGTATGCCTCTCCGCAGGGGCGAACGCAGCCGGTAAGCCGTCACGGCCGTAATCATCTCGCCGATAAGCACGGCGATATAGCGGTAGGTAAGCAGCAGCTGCAGACAAATGACGCCCGGCAGCCGGAGCTGTGAGAGCGCGCGGCAGATATGCGTGAACGGCGTGGTCGCCGCAAGCAAAAGCACGGCCGAAACGGTCAACAGCATTTTCAGCATAATGGAGACGAAGGAAATCAGGCCGTCCGTGACGGCAAGGCCGCCGAGCATAAATGCCGTATCCCGCAGGATGAACAGGTTGCTTACGCCGCCGAGCAGGGCGAATGGAAGGGCCACGAGCATACGGGCAAAGAACGGTTTTGCCGGTGTGCCGGAAACCGGCATCAGGCAGGCAGGATAAAATATATACGGCGTCAGTCCACTGACATTGTTTATCGGAAAGGAGATCACGGCCACAATATATACAAGGGTCGTAATCAGCTTTACCATCGGAGGCAGCCGGTGCAGAGGTGAGTCCCCTACCGCCAGCTGCTCCATTTTTCCGAGCCCGGATGACGCCGTGTAGAGATTCATCTTCCCTTTGTCAAGCCCCTGTATTGACAAGCGCTTCGTCGGGTTCGGCTGCTTTGATTTTCCTGCGCCTCGCTAAATATATGACAAGCCCAAACCCGCCCGCGAGCACTACGGTAAACGCACTGCCGACGATGCCCGCAAGCATGGTTCCGGAAAGCTTGCCGTCGCCCGTCGGGTCATAGTCCGGCATAAGAGCTGTTTTGTCTACGGCAGCCGCCGCTGTCTCATGCGCCGAACTATCCGCTTCGAGTTCCGTGCTTCCCGTGACGCCTTCGATGGCCCACTCAAGGCCGTCGGGGTGGGATGACGCAAGCAGCGAAAGGCCGCCTCCGACAAGCACGGCAAAGACCGCAAAGATGGCAACAAATTTTTTGACGGAAACGCCCTTAGACATTTTTGTTCCGCCCGCGGCGGACTCGAGTACCTCGGGCCGTACTTCTTTGATAAAGACGAGCACGGCTGCCGTAATGATTCCCTCTATTACGCCAATCGCAAGATGTATCGGCTGCATGAGCAGGGCAAACGTCCCTATCGGAAGTTTCGTGATGCCGGACGCGGTGGTTTCAAGCACCACGCCGAGCGGGCCGAGCTGCAGGGCGACGACCGTCGCGGCTATCGACGCTAATATGATACGGGTGCGCGTCATACTGTGCCGGGTAATGGTCCGGAATATAAGCGGGTAGGCGATGAGGCAGGCTACGATGCCCATATTGAATACGTTGCAGCCGTAGGCGAGCAGGCCGCCGTCCGCGAAGAACAGGCATTGAATCAGCAGCACGGACGCTATCACGATAAGCGCCGGCCATTTGCCGAGCGTCGCCGCGAGCAGGATGCCGCCTCCGATATGCCCCGACGACCCCGTCCCCGGAATCGCGATGTTCACCATTTGCGCCGCGAATACGAACGCGCCCATGACGCCCATCATCGGCGCTTTTTTTTCATCGAGCGTCTTTTCATCAGCCATTTTCTTGACCGAAAGCGCGATGGCGCCGACGCTTACCGCCATCATTACGCCGCCGACCGCCGGCGACACGAGAGCATCTGCCATATGCATAATAATTCCTCCTTTAATAAATAAGGTATTACGGTAGAGGCTTCATGCCCAGTGGGAATACGTTCTTCATGAACGCAATGAATGTGCTTATGTAAATTTATCAGGAAATACAGCGTCTGTCAATAAGCCGGACGGCATAATATCTCATGCTATTGCAGCTTGTTCGTAATGCCTCGTCCCGACCGGGGAAAGATTTCTGAGAGAGCCAAATCGGCGACAAAGAGCGCGTAGAGCGCCGCGCAGATCCCCTTGCGCGTTTGCAGAGGGATTTTATTCAGCAGCGAGTCAGCCACCGGCGCGAGTACGTAGATGCCGAGCAGCCCCATCACCGCGAAATTCAGCATACTCTCAAGGCAGATACGTCCCTGTATATTCAGGAAGTACCCCGAATAGTCCCAATACTTCAGATGTCGCGTCTCCCAGAGGAACCACGCGCCGAGATATTCGACGGGCGCGCAGACAGCTATTATCATAAAGAAACAGACGAGCGGTTTCTCACTGAAACGGTTGACAAGCAGGAGAATGATGATGCCGCCCGCGCCGTAGATGGGTATCCACGGGCCATACATGGTGCCGCGATTTACGAGCAGGCCTTCGGTGACGATCCAGAGTGTGCATTCGAATACCCAACCGACAAAGGAAAAGAACAAAAAGAGAAGCGCGAGGTTCACGAAGGAATACCGCGGCTTCGCCCCGACATGGGAAATAAGGCCCTGCAGCTTTTCGTGTACGCGCGCGCTTGCGGGAGCCTCAAGCGTAAGCGCTTCGCCGCGCAGTTGAGCGTAAACTTCCGCCCTTGACGCATAGTAGAACGGGTCGAGCCAGACATATTTCATGATGCCGAAGGTAATGACCGAGAGCAGCCACCAGGGGATAAAGCTCATATCGAAGAGAAACAGCCGAAACTTTTGCCCTTTCATAAGGGAAGCGGAGAGCTTGAAAATTTCGCGATGGGTCAAATCCGGGTTTTCCGCGGCGAGATACGGGATCTGCCGGTAAGCATAATATTTGACGGGGAAGCCGACTATCGTCAACGCCCACAGGAACAGATAGAGCGTCCGCATAAAGACGATGAGCGCTACGCGGCGCGTCCGTCCGACTTGATAGATGAAGAAGATGCGGTTTACGCGCGTGGCGCGGCTGCGGCGGTTTTCGAGAAACAGGCGCGCAAGCCCGAATTCGAGGACGCCGTTGACAAACAGGAAAAGGAAAGCCGCGAGCATAAACGTAAATAACTGCAATGCTACCGAACCGAGCTTGCCTTTTGCAAAGATAGTATTGACGGAATTGGTGATAAGGCCTGTTACGCCGCCCGCGTTTGCGATCTGGTGATACGCGTTGCCGATAGCGCCGCTCTTTGCGTCGGAACCGAGGCTCGTAGATTTCTTGAATTTCTCGATGCCGTCTATTGCGTCATCGATAATGTCCGCCGTGCGCGAACCCGGCGCGTAAACGGCGATGCCCTTTAATACATTTTCACTATCCGTGATCCTGTCGCTGATGGACATCGGACCGCTCACCACAAAGGTAAGTATCAGGCATGCGACGAAGCACACCAAATAGTTGCCGCGCATCATGCGCCTGCCTGTTTTTTTGACCGTTCTTATTTTCCACATAGTAGCATTCACCGAAAGTATTGTTACATTATACCATGAAAAATTTTTTTAAATAAGGTGTTGACATTTGCCGCAACGCGGTATATAATACATATAAAACATATAGCTTATATATGAAATATGTGAGATACGGGAGGACAACATGAGTAAATTAGCACAGAGCCTGACCGAGCTTATCGGTAATACGCCGCTACTTCAGTTGAATAATTATGCGAAAGACCAGGGGGTCGGCGCAAACATTATCGGCAAGCTGGAATATTTCAATCCGGCGGGGAGCGTCAAGGACAGAATCGCGCTCGCGATGATAGATGACGCGGAAAAGAGCGGCAAGCTCGCGCCGGGAGCTACGATTATCGAGCCGACAAGCGGCAATACGGGCATCGGCCTCGCGGCCGTCGCGACGGCGCGCGGGTACAAAATTATTCTCACGATGCCGGAGACGATGAGCATTGAGCGCAGAAAGCTCCTTGCGGCCTACGGTGCGGAAATCGTCCTGACGGAGGGCGCCAAGGGAATGAAGGGCGCTATCGCGAAAGCGGATGAACTTGCGGCCGAAACGCCGGGTTCCTTTATCCCGGGACAGTTTGTGAATCCCGCGAACCCGCAGATCCACAAGGATACGACGGGTCCCGAAATCTGGCGCGACACGGACGGGAAGGTCGACGTTTTCGTTTCGGGTATCGGTACGGGCGGCACCATCAGTGGCGCGGGCGAATACCTGAAAGCCCAGAATCCGGATGTGAAGATTATCGCCGTGGAACCGACGGACTCGCCGGTACTGTCGGAGGGCAAGGCCGGCCCGCATAAGATCCAGGGAATCGGCGCAGGGTTTGTCCCGGACACGCTGGACACGAACATTTACGATGAAATCATCACGGTTACGACGGACAACGCGTTCGCCGCGGGCCGCGCCATCGCGCGGACGGAAGGGCTGCTCGTGGGCATATCCTCGGGCGCGGCCGCTTATGCGGCCACCGAAGTCGCGAAGCGTCCCGAGTACGCCGGCAAAAATATTGTGGTCATTCTGCCCGATACGGGCGAACGATATCTCTCAACGGCGCTGTTTGAATAGCATTCCCGGGTTCGGGGGCCTGCATTAACCCCCGGCCCCGGCCAGCGCCCACGCGGGAGCAAACGACAAAAGCATACAACACCTCCTATTACCTAATCGCTGGTAACACTACACAGCACGAAAGGCCCGGATAGCCTCCCGGGTCTTTCGTGCGTCTATGCGACGCTATGCATGCGTCAAGGAAACGTGTGTCAAATTATATGTCCCCCGGGCCCGCCCCCGGCACATTAGTACAGAAGTTCGCCGCCGACAAACCTGCGCGTCAGCTCTTCGCGCGGCGTGTCGAGCAGCTGTGCAGCCTTGCCCTGTTCCACGATACGGCCCTCCGCGATAAATATGACATGATCGCAGATACGGCGCACCTGCGCTATGTCGTGGGTCACGATAAATATCGTCGTGCCGTTTTTCCGGCATTCCGCGCGCAGCATCGATTCTATTTCTGCGGTGGAACGGTTGTCGATGCCGGAAGTCGGCTCATCGAGGAAAAGTACCCTCGGCCGGAACGAGATGGCGCGTGCGAGCGCCGTTTTCTGCGCTTCGCCGCCGGAGAGCTTCCACGATTTCTGCTTTGCGAGCGGCGTGAGCCCTATCGCTTCCATCAGTTTTTCCGTGCGGCCGGTGCGTGTTTCCCGCGGGAAACGCCGCAGCTTCATCGGATAAGCGATATTCTTCTCGACGGTGGTGCGTATCAGATAGGGTTTTTGCGAAAGCAGCGTCATATCTTTCATCGGCGGCCTGTCCGTGAATACGCCGTTCGCGGTCTCGTACAGTACCCGCCCCGCGGTCGGCTCATCGAGGCCGCACGCGATATTCAGGAGGGTGGACTTGCCGGCTCCGTTCGGCCCGACGACTCCCGTTATTATACCGGAGGGGGTTTCCGCATCCGCAATGTTCAGCACCGTACGCTCCCCGTAGATTTTTGTCAGGTTTTCAAACCGCAGCTTCATGGCCTACTCCGTTTCCCCGCGCTGCTGCACTTGATAGAGGAAGGTGTTCACGATGAACGAGATGAGCAGCAGGATAATGCCGACCGCGATGGCGCGGCTGTAGTCGCCCATGGATTTCAGCTCCGCTATATAGGTGGTCATGACGCGCGTCTTGCCCGTAATATTGCCGCCGACTATCATCACGGCGCCGACTTCCGATATGGCGCGGCCGAAACCGCTCACGACGGCCGCCGCGAGCCCGCGCCGCAGGTCGTGCAGAAGCAGCAGGAAATTCGACCACCGGCTGCCGCCGAGCGTGACGCCGAGCCGGAGAATCTCCGGCGCCTTGTCGCGCACGAGATTGTACGTGAGGCCGATGATGATGGGCGTGACCAAGCATATCTGCACGATAATCATGGCGGTGACGGTATAATTCAGCTGATAACGCCCGAGCGGGCCGCGTCGCATAAGTATAAGAAAGAGAAAGAGCCCCGCGATAACGGGAGGCATACTCATAAACGTATAGATGATGCGGAGAATAATGCCCTTGCCGCGAAAGTTGCGGGTGCCGAGGCCCATGCCGAGCGGAATGCCGATGAGCAACGAGATAAAGACCGCGAGCAGGGATACGAACAGCGACAACCCGACGATGCCGTAAATTTCCGAATCAAACGAGGCGATAAGCTCAAAGGCCTTTTTTATTCCGTCTAAAATATAGTCCATCTTATCTCTGCGAGTTCTTGCATTTTTCCGCGCCACACTATAGAATGTTGTTTGAGCAACAAGTTGCTCGGGCAACGAATATTCGTTGCACTATAAACTATATCACAGAAGCGGTAGGTGTGAACACAAATCCGAACTCCGCAGAGCGATGGAAAGAAGGAATGAAGGAGAAGAACATGAAAAGAAACAAATGGTTGAGAATAGGTGTGGCGTCCCTGCTGTCCCTCACGCTCGCAGGCGCTGCGTTTTTAGGGGCGTGCGGCGACAAGAAGGAAGCGACTGAAGAGCCGCCCGCATCCGGAACGGAAGAAAAAGCGGTAGAGCCGAAAGGCACGTTCCGTCTCGCGACGACGACAAGCACAAAGGATAGCGGGCTGCTCGATTATCTGCTGCCGATCTTTGAAAAGGACTCCGGCTGGACAGCAGAGGTCATCTCCGTCGGCTCCGGCGAAGCGCTCGCGATGGGTGAGAACGGTGAGGCCGACGTCCTGCTCGTCCATTCGCCTGCGGATGAGGACAAGTTTGTCGAGGCAGGCAATGCGGACAGCACGGGCAAGGTACAGGTCATGTACAACGATTATGTGCTGATAGGTCCGAAGGACGATCCGGCGGGCATAGGAGCGGCAGGCGCAGCTGACGCCGCCAAAGCCTTCCAGACGATAGCCGAAAAGAAAGCGACCTTTATCTCACGCGGCGACGAATCCGGCACGCACAAAAAAGAGCTGAAGATATGGGATGCCGCGAAAGTCACGCCGGAAGGCGATTGGTACGTCATTGCGAACGCGGGCATGGGCGACGTCATTGCGATGGCGAATGAAAAGCTCGGCTACACGCTTTCCGACCGTTCCACGTGGCTCTCGAAAGAAAAGGATACGGACCTCGTCATCGTCAGCGAAAAGGACCCGTCCGGCATTTACAACAACCAGTACAGCGTCATCTGCGTCAATCCGGACAAGAACGAGCAGATCAACCATGACGCCGCCGTAGCCTTCCAGCAGTGGATGGCTTCACCCGACGGGCAGAAAGCCATCGGCGAATTCGGCGTAACGGACTTCGGTCAGGCGCTCTTCACACCGAACGCACAATAAACCGCGCCACGCCGTATGCCGCGAAATGCCGGCAGAAAGAAGCTGGCGGCGGCAAAACAAAAAACAAGTAACCCCCCGGGCAGCAGAAGCCGCCCCGGGGGTTTTTCTGCCCGCGTGAGCTTACCTACCATATTCAAGCAGATCCGCCATTCCGCACGATAGAGCGCGCGCGAGTTTTGCGACGGTGATTGCCTTTGCCGCGTTGATATTTTTATTGCGTTGTTCATACATCTGTATAGAACGTATTTGTACCTGCGCTGCGCGGGCGAGCTGGGATTGGGACATTCCGGCTATGGTTCGTCTGCGTTTCAGGTTGGTGGTCAAGTCGCGCCCCGCCCGCGTTTCCGCCACTTCGTAAAATACCGCAATATCCGCTTCGTGCAGAGGATGATAGCTGTCTATAATGTCCGAAATGGGAAAGAATGAACGAATATCGGAAAATGAGCGCGCGGTATACCATTGATAATGGGCCAGCGCCCACCCCGCCCAATACTCGGGAGCCTTGTCCTGCCGGAACTGCGGCATGGGGAAATTGCGCCGCCCCGCAGCTTCAGAGAGAATGTCCAGAGCGATTTCGATACCCCCTTTCCCGACGAGATAGGCGGGATCTCCACGTTCAAATTTATCGGCGGTTCCCGTTGTGATAAACATCTGATAAAACAATTCGGCGTCGCAATTGCAGTCATTTACCGCATAATCAAACAGGTCCCCGAGCGTAACTGCCGCCCCGCCTGCGTAACTCTCATCGTAAGCGCGCATCATCTTTTTTCATCTCCCCTCTCATAATATCTATCATATAAATGTCTCCCAGAATCGCCGGAGTATTTTGTCGCTCATTGAAATATGCGTTGCGGGCTTGTTCGTCACGCTCATGTCTCTTTGCGTAATATATTGCACCATCCGCTACCTCCGCGCCGCGAAAAGTAAGATTATTAAAAGCCGCGTTGCTGATAAGGGCTATTTGCTCACCGAGCTTGCCGAGCCGCATAGCCTTTTGAAGTTTGGATAATGAAATCGCGTTTGACAGAAAATCCGCCGCAAATGAAAAATACGAGTCGTCAGCCCGATAGCCTTTGATAATGTCATAGGGGGCGGTATCCGGAAGAAAGTTTTCGGTCAAATAGGCCTTTGCGTTTACGGCAAATTCACCGCGCGGCGAAAAAGAACGATGGCTTACGAGCAACGCTAACCATTCCAATATGCCATGATCCGGAGCTTCCAATTTTAAAATAGCAAGGCCTTTTGTACTTAGTTCATAGGTGTTCACAAAACCACCGAGCATAGTCCGGCATGCCCACTCTCTAGCGAGTTCGACATTTTCGGTGCAATAAAACCCGCGTCCATAGTCATTGTTGGGTTTGCCTTTTGTTAAAAGCGGCTTTTCTACAATTACCGATGAACCATGAAAAAGTATGACATTCGGCGCCATCATAGTAACTTCTCCTTTCCTGCAAATATTATATCACTAAAGTGATATAATGCAAAAATTATTTTGCCTTGAATATATCATACTTGAATAGTATGATATATAGGCAGTAGTAACGATGGCTGCGCAGTGGCACACAGTAATATGACAGAAAGGAAGACGCAACTTTTTATTGTTGGCGTGAGGGTAAGGCAGTATGAAAATATCCGTAAAGGGAAGGTACGCGCTCGCCGCTATGATTCAGGTGGCGGACTGGTCGGCGCGGGGCGAGAACGTGTCGGTAAACAATATCGCGGACAAACTCGGCATCTCGAAAATATATCTGGAGCAGGTCTTCGGCCAATTAAAGAAATCCGAACTGCTCACTTCAATCAAGGGGCCGAAGGGCGGCTACCGGCTCGCGCGGGAAGCCTCCGGCATAACGGTGTGGGATATTCTGTCGACCATAGAGCAGGGCTTGACCGAAAAGACCGAAGAAACCGTGACGAGTGAGTCGCCCGAGATAGAATTGGTGATGAGAGGGTCGGTGTATTCCCCGCTTGACAAGGAAGTACGCCGCCTGCTTACGGACATAACCGTAGGTGATTTGCTTGACGAAGTACGGGCGCAGGAAGAACAAAACGCATTCATGCTGAATATGTAGGGAACGTAAAGCGAAATGCTTGACAGCATCGGCGCGGGCAAAAAAGCCCTGATAGCGATGAGCGGCGGCGTGGACAGTTCCGTCGCCGCCCTCTTCATGAAGGAGCGGGGATACGAGTGCGCGGGGGTGACGATGCGGCTGTTCGACAATGAGGACATATGCGAGGCTCCGTCGAAAACCTGCTGCTCCCTCGAGGATGCGGAGGACGCGCGGCGCGTGGCGGCGGAGATCGGCATACCCTTTTATATCTTCGATTTTTCAGCTGATTTCCGGGAGCAGGTGATAGAACGGTTCTGCCGCTCGTATCTCGCGGGAATCACGCCGAACCCGTGTATCGATTGCAACCGGTATATCAAGTACGACAGACTCTATCGCCGCATGGATTTGATGGGTTTCGACTGTGTGGTGACGGGACATTACGCAAGGATACATCGGGATGAGGTTTCCGGCCGGTATCTGCTTCTCGCCGCCGGGGACAAGACGAAGGACCAGAGCTATGTCCTCTATATGCTGTCGCAGGACCAACTTGCGCATACGGTCTTCCCGCTCGGGGACAGGAAGAAAGAAGAGATACGGCGTATAGCCGGAAAGCACGGATTTGTGAACGCGCACAAACGCGACAGCCAGGACATCTGTTTCGTGCGGGACGGTGACTACGCGAAATTTATAGCAAATTATTTGCTTGACAAACCCGGGATTGAACAGGGCGGCGCGGAGAAGTCGGGCGCCGAAGCTCCCGCAGGCATGCGCCCCGGAAACTTCGTGGACAGGGACGGGACGCTACTCGGCGGGCACGAAGGGATCGTCCATTATACGATAGGGCAGAGAAAGGGGCTCGGCCGCGCGTTCGGAAAGCCCGTTTACGTGACGGAGATACGGCCCGATACGAACGAGGTGGTCCTCGGCGAGGACGCGGACCTGTTCTCGGAGAGGGTGACGATATATGACATCAACTTGATTTCCGTAGCGGATGACGGCCTTGCCGAACCGATGCGCGTCACGGCGAAAATCAGATACAATCAGCCGCCGATGCCGGCGACGGCGGTGCGCACCGGCACGGACCGCATAGAGATACGGTTCGACGAGCCGCAACGCGCCGTCACGCGCGGTCAGGCAGCCGTGCTGTACGACGGTGAGATAGTCGTCGGCGGCGGGACTATACTATAATATGAAGGGGAATATGAGCGGATATGTCAGAGCACTATGAAAACAGAGACCTTGCCGCGTCAGTGGGCGAGACCCTCGCGGCGAAATATGACGAGCTGAAAGGCATTATCGAAGGGTACGGCAGCCTTGCCGTCGCGTTCTCGGGAGGCGTCGATTCGACGTTCCTGCTGCACGCGGCGCAGGACGCGCTTGGAGACAATGTCATAGCGATAACGGCGCGCTCGTGTTCCTTTCCGGAGCGCGAACTGCGCGAAGCTGAAGCATACTGCGCGGAGAGGGGCGTACGGCATTTCGTGACGGACTCGGAGGAACTTGCTATTGAGGGCTTCGCGCAAAACCCGCCGAACCGCTGCTATATGTGCAAGACGGAACTCTTCACGAAAATCGGCGAGATAGCGAAAGCGGAGGGCATAGCCTATAGCGCGGAGGGCAGCAACCTCGACGACGAGGGCGACTACCGTCCCGGGCTGCAGGCCGTTTCCGAGCTCGGCGTCAAAAGCCCGCTGCGCGAAGCGGGCCTGTACAAAAATGATATTCGCTCCCTCTCCAAGGCCTTTGGATTGCCGACCTGGGACAAGCAGTCATTCGCGTGCCTTTCGTCGCGCTTTGCCTATGGGGAAACCATCAATGAGGAAAAGCTGCGCCGTGTGGACAGAGCCGAACAGCTGCTGCTCGACCTCGGGTTTACGCAGGTGCGCGTCCGCGTCCACGGCGAGAACGGTGAACAGGCGCGTATAGAGATAGACCCTGCAGGGTTCGCGAAAATCATGGATGAGGACGTGCGCGCGCGCGTACTTGCGGGGTTTACGGCAATCGGGTTCATCTATATATCGCTCGACCTCGCGGGATACCGCACCGGGAGCATGAACGCAATGCTGTAGGCCGCGCGCAAAACGCGACGGCATCTATTGACACCGATAGGGTTAACTGATATTATGTTTCAGTTAAACATATATGTAATATATGTTATTGCTATGGAATAATAAAGAGTGTGATGCTATGACTGCAAACCAACAGGAAAAAAGCCCGGAATCGTGGTACGAGGCGTATGAAGTCCCGGAAGCCGCGCGGGGCGTCATGGACCTGCTCCTTTCAAGCGAGGAACAGCGGCTTATCGCGGCCTTCATCGGCGCGTCTTTCAGCGCGGCCGATGTGCGGGAGGAATTTGGACTCGGCAGCGAAGCGGAAGCAAGCAAGCTCTTGCGCAGCGCGTACCGGCGCGGGGTCGTTTCGGCCGAAGATGCCGACGCAGGGTCTCCCCGCTATCATATCGGCTCTTTCTTCCCGCGCCTTACCGTCTATGCCGTGACCGAGCAGGACAGCTATCAGGCGATACCCGAAGCAACGCGCGCAGCGCTCGAGGCCCTCTATTTCGACCGGTACTACGACGCGCTTGACTGGGATGAGGATGGCGGCCGTCCGACAAAGGACGCGGTGCTTACCTTGGGCGAGACGCTCGGGCTGCTCGAAGCAAAGAAAGCCGCCGGCAAAAATATCTACCGCGTAAACTGCGATTGCCGTTCGCTGAAAAATGGCTGCGACCATGTGCGGGATGTGTGCATTACCTTTGAGGACGGGACGAACACCTGGCCGGACCGCGGGATCGCCGAAAGTATTTCTCTTGACGAAGCGAAGGACGTGATTCGGAAGGCCGACAAAGACGGCTTGATTCATACGTCAAGCCCCCATGGCATCTGTAACTGCTGCACGGACTGCTGCTATCTGTTCAGGTCAAGGGCGCGGCGCGGCAGCGGGCGCACATGGCCTGCGTCAAGCAGAATTATTGACATCGCTGCGGAAGCCTGCGTCGGCTGCGGCTTGTGCGTGAAGCGCTGTCCGCTCGGCGCGCTCTCGCTGAAAAGCGGCGCGTCTCCCGCTCCTGACAAAAAGGCCGTTCGCGACGACAAAGCGTGCATCGGCTGCGGCCTGTGTATTTCTTCGTGTAATTTTGGCGCGCTTTCGCTGCGCGCGGATACGGTAGCTTAAGTATCGCGGCCCCATGGCCGCGATATGATTTTGTAAAAGGATAGAGAGGGCTTAAGGAATGGCGTACAAGGCATTTGAAGACAAGACATTGGGATTTTCGACACGGCAGCTGCACGCGGGTTATGACCCGTCGGAACATCATCTCGCAAAAGCCGTACCGATTTATCAGAGCGCGGCGTTTGAAATAGGAAGCTATGAAAGGAGTATCCGTCTGTTCTCCTATCAGGAAGAAGGGACGTCCTATGTGCGGTTTTCAAATCCGACCACGACCGTGCTTGAGCGGCGCGTTGCCTCGCTTGAGGGCGGGACGGCGGCCATCGCCATGGGGTCCGGTATGGCGGCCATTTCGAGCGCCCTTTTGAACCTCGCGTCACCCGGCGACAATATCGTCGCGTCGCGGACCATCTACGGCGGTTCGGATACCTTCTTCAAAAAACTGCTGCCGCGCTACGGCGTGAACGTCACCTTCGTCGCAAACGAGGACGATCCCGAAAGCTTCGAGGCGGCCCTGTCCGAAAACACGAAGGCAATCTTTATCGAAACCATCGGCAACCCGCTCTGCAACATTATAGATATAGAGCGTGTGGCGAAGATAGCCCACGCGCACAATATCCCCTTGGTAGTTGACAATACCTTTGCGACGCCCTACCTGCTGCGGCCGTTCGAATACGGCGCGGACATCGTCTGTTATTCCGCAACGAAATACTTGAACGGGCACGGAAACAGCATCGCGGGCATTTGCGTCGAAAAAGGCGATTTCGACTGGCTCGGAAACGGGAAGTACCCGTACATGGAGACATTCTATGAGGAACATAAAAACACCATCGGCGAGGAGACCCTCGGCCGCGAACTGTTTACGAAGAAGATGCGCATAGAGTATCTGACGGAGCTCGGCGCCCATATCAGCCCGCAGACTTCGTTCTATCTCATGCAGGGAATCGAAACGCTTTCCCTGCGTATGGACCGCCATGTGCGGAACGCGCTCGAAGTGGCAAAATTTCTTGAGGGGCATGCCGCTGTCAAGGAGGTCTCTTACCCCGGGCTTCCGTCAAGTAAATATTTTGAACTCGCGAAGAAGTATTTCCCGGGCGGCAGGGCCGGCGCGATAATGTCGCTGCGGATGAACGGCGGTTTGGAAGCCGCGAAGCGCGTGCTTGACCGCGTCCGCCTCTTCGACTATATGGTGAATGTCGGCGACGCGAAATCGATGATAGTACATCCGGCTACGTCCACGAATTTCGGCCAGCTGAAGGAAGTATCGGAAGCGGCCGGCGTCTATGAGGATACCTTACGGCTGTCAATTGGCTGCGAAGACGCAGAAGACCTTATCGCGGATTTGGAGCAGGCGCTGAAACAGTCTTGACTTTGTAATAAATAAAAGTTGTTCTGACAACACACAAATATATTTATTCATAGTATTATATACGGTGGGGTTTATAGGAAACCCTATCGTATTGCATATGGAAAGGAAACAAAAAATGAAAATGAAAAAAATAGGATTGCTGTGTATCAGCTTGATTCTCGTCGTTTCGCTCGGGCTTGCGGCCTGCGAAATCAAAAACAGTGACGAGATGGGCTCCGATAAAGATGAAAAGGCAAAGACGGAGAAGACCGTCGAGCTGAACGTTCTTGCGGCGGCGAGTATGACGGACGTCTTGAACGAGCTGGGCGAAACGTACAAGGCAACGCATAAGGACGTCAAGCTGAATTTCAGCTACGGTTCTTCGGGCGCGCTCCAGACGCAGATCGAAGAGGGAGCCCCGGCGGACATCTTCATTTCCGCGGGCGCAAAGCAGATGGACGCTCTCGCGGAAAAGAACCTTATCGCTGCGGATACGCGCAAGGATCTGCTCGGAAATGACGTGGTGCTCGTCACCCCGAAGGATTCCAAGCTCGGCCTCACCTCATTCGAGGATGTCGCGTCAGACAAGGTGAAGCGGGTCGCTGTCGGCGGCGAGAATGTGCCTGTCGGCCAGTACACGCAGCAGGTTTTCGAATACTACAAGGTCTGGGATAAGATCAAAGCAAAGGCGTCGCTTGGCGAAGATGTGCGTCAGGTGCTTTCATGGGTCGAATCCGGAGACGCGGACTGCGGTATCGTCTATAAGACGGACGCTCTTACGACCGATAAGGTAACGGTTGCCGCGGCTGCCGCCGCGGATACGCACAAACCTGTGCTCTATCCCGAAGCCGTCGTCGCCGCGAGCAAAAATCAGGACGCCGCAAAAGAGTTCCTCGAATTTCTGAGCAGCCCCGAGGCAAAAGCAGTGTTTGAAAAAGCGGGCTTTACGGTACTGTAGGCCGGCAGGTAAACCTACCGGATTCAGCTCCCTGTAGGGTATACTATTAGTATGGTATTTTCACCGATACTACTATCCATCGAGGTCGCCGTTTGCGCGACCTCGGTATCATTTGTCCTCGGGCTTTTCATCGCGAAGCAGGTCGTGAAGCTGCGCCGCCTGAAAAGCCTCGTGGACGGCATTCTCACCCTGCCGCTCGTATTGCCGCCGACGGTCGTGGGCTTTTTCCTTTTGCTCACCTTCGGCAGGAACGGGCTGCTCGGCGACATGCTCGCCGCCATGGACGTCTCCGTTGTCTTTACGCTCGCGGGCGCCATCATTGCGGCGACCGTCGTGTCCTTCCCCCTTATGTACCGCAGCGCGCGCGGCGCGTTCGAACAGTTCGACAGGGACCTCATCTATGCGGGCCGTACCATCGGCATGAGCGAAACGAAGATTTTCTGGCGCGTCATTATGCCCGGCTGCAAGCCCGGTATAATAAGCGGCCTCGTGCTCACCTTCGCGCGGGCCCTCGGCGAGTTTGGCGCGACCATCATGCTGGCGGGCAATATCCCCGGCAAGACGCAGACCATGTCGCTTGCGATTTATTCCGCTGTCGCGAGCGGCAACCGTGAAAAAGCCTATATGTGGGTCGCAATCATCATGCTGATTTCTTTCACCTGTATGTTCCTCATGAACATATTCGCGGCGCGTACGCGCAAAAGCGTGAAGGCCGGCGCGGCGGCGGGCAGCATAATAAAGGACGAAAAGTCCCTGCCCGAAGGGACGGCGATACTATGACGCTCTCCGTCGACATCAGAAAGAAGCTCGGCAAGTTCACGCTTGACGTGAGGTTTGAAACCGCGGGCGGCATACTCGCCCTGCTCGGCGCTTCCGGCAGCGGCAAGAGCATGACGCTGAAATGTATCGCGGGAATCGAGACGCCGGACGAGGGGCGCATAGAATTGGACGGACTGACCCTGTTCGATTCAGAGAAGCGCGTAAACCTGCCGACGAGAGAGAGAAAGGTCGGCTATCTGTTTCAGCACTATGCGCTGTTTCCGAATATGACGGCACTCGAAAACGTCATGGCCGCGGTGAGCGGCAGCAAAGCGGAAAAGCGGCGCATAGCGGAGGAACGTTTGAAGTCAATGTATTTGCTTGACAGCAAGGACAAGTACCCCGCGCAGATTTCCGGCGGCCAGCAGCAGAGGGTGGCGCTTGCGAGGATGCTCGTCCGCGAGCCGAACATCATTATGCTTGACGAACCGCTCTCGGCCTTGGACAGCTATCTGAAGTGGCAGCTGGAAATGGAACTCGTGGATATATTCCGCGGCTTTGACAAGCCGGTCGTCTACGTGACGCACAACAGGAACGAAGTCTATCGCGTCAGCGATGACGTCTGCGTATTGGAAAACGGCGCGAGCGAACCGGTGGTTTCGACGCACGAACTGTTCCTCGCGCCGCGCACGCTTGCCGCAGCGTTGATCTCCGGCTGCAAGAATTTTTCGCGCGCGCGCCGGACGGGGCCCCGCAGCGTCTTTGCCGTTGATTGGGGCGTGGAACTGGTGACGGAGGCGCCGGTCCCCGGGGACGTGCAGTACCTCGGCGTTCGTTCGCACGCCATCAAGGCCGTCGGCGCGGAACTGAACCGGGCCGGAAAACCCGCGGACGCCGCATCGGGTGACCCGGGAAACAGAGGCGCGGCAAATGCTCCCCTGCCGGCAACGAATGTGCTTTCCTGCCGCGTGGGAAAGGTGGTTCGCGAGATGTTCTCCGTCATCGCGATGGTCCGCCCGGAGGAATCGGAGCCTGCTTCCGATTTTGCCCGGATACGCGTGAAAATGATAAACGACAAATGGGCGGCTCTCGGCGAGCCGGTCCCGCCGGGCCGCATCCATATCCGCATCGACCCCGCGGAAATCCTTCTCTTGAAATAGTTCGCGCTATACCGGGCAAGTCCATGTGGTATAATAGGAGGTATGTTAGACCACATGGCCGCAATAAAATAACGGTGAAACAGGAACCACTCGCGCAAGGCGGGCCGGTTTCTTTACTTTTTGGGGCGAATTTCGTCTATCGCAGAGGGAGCATTCCGGAATTTGCGATACACGGAACACTCTATATAACGGAGGTTGCTTATGGCAAAGTATATATTTGTGACGGGGGGCGTCGTTTCGGGGCTCGGCAAAGGCATCACGGCCTCGGCGCTCGGACGGCTGCTGAAAGACTGCGGCTTGAAGGTGACGGCGCAGAAGCTCGACCCCTATATCAATGTGGACCCGGGCACGATGAACCCCATCGAGCACGGGGAGGTCTATGTGACCGAGGACGGCGCCGAAACGGATCTCGACCTCGGGCATTATGAGCGCTTTATCGACGTGGACCTGAACAAATACTCGAACCTGACGACGGGCAAGGTCTATTGGGACGTACTGAGGAAGGAACGCAACGGCGAATATCTCGGCGAGACCATTCAGGTGATACCGCATATCACCGACGAGATAAAACGCTTTATCTACAAAGCCGGGTCGAGCAACGATTCGGACATCGTCATTACGGAAATCGGCGGGACCATCGGTGACATCGAAAGCCAGCCCTACCTTGAAGCCATTCGTCAAATCGCGCTTGAAAAGTGCGACAAGGATTGTGTCTTTATCCATGTCTCGCTGATTCCCTACCTCGAAGCTTCGCATGAATACAAGAGCAAGCCGACGCAGCATTCCGTGCGTGAGCTTCAGTCGCTCGGCATCTTCCCGGACATCATCGTCGCGCGCTCGAAGGGGCATATCGATGATTCGATCCGGCGCAAGATAGCGCTGTTCTGCAACGTGAAGCCGGACCATGTTATCGAAAACAGGGATATTTCGCTGCTCTACGAAGCGCCGCTTATGCTTGAGGAACAGAATTTCTGCGAGATAGTCCTGGAGCATCTTGGCATTGAGGCGGGGCCGCCGGACCTGACCGAATGGAAGTCGATGATGGCGCGCATTGCGGCCCGCGACAAGATCATCACCATCGGCCTCGTCGGCAAATATACGAAGCTGCACGACGCGTATTACAGTGTCGTACAGGCTCTGTTCCACGCCGGTTACGACATCGGCAGCGAAGTGCAGATCCGCTGGATTGAGTCGACGGACCTCGAGACGGGCGACATAGCCGGGCAGGTTGCGGGCTGTGACGGCATCTTAGTGCCGGGCGGTTTCGGAGAGCGTGGCATTCCCGGCATGATTCGCGCGGCCCGTTATGCGCGGGAGAACAATATCCCCTATCTCGGCATCTGTCTCGGCATGCAGATAGCTGTCATAGAATTTGCGCAGAATGTACTTGGCAAAGAAACGGCAAACTCGACCGAGTTCGACGAGAATACCCTCGATCCGGTCATTCATCTCATGCCCGACCAGCACGGCAATATTCCGAAGGGCGGCACCATGCGCCTCGGGGCCTACCCCTGCGTTATTACGCCCGGAAGCAGCCTTGACAAAGCGTACGGACGGAGCGAAATCAGCGAGCGCCACCGCCACCGCTACGAGTTTAACAACGACTACCGCGACATATACGAAAAAGAGGGCATGCGTATAGGGGGGCTTTCCCCAGACGGGCGGCTCGTCGAGTCCGTGGAGGTTTCCGCCAACGATTTCTTTATCGGCGTACAGTATCATCCGGAATTCAAGAGCCG
>JAITEX010000061.1 GCA_031281765.1 Eubacteriales Family XIII. Incertae Sedis bacterium
TTGTCGCTGAGATTTTCCTCGCTGTGTATCACGCCCGTTCCCGCGCTCATGTATTGCACATGACCGCGCTCCAGCGTACGCTTGTTGCCCATGCTGTCGCCGTGGGTCAGTTCGCCCTCGACCACATAGGAGATGATTTCCATATCCCGGTGCGGGTGCGGGCCAAAGCCCGTGTTCGGCTTCACGAGGTCGTCGTTCACCACGCGGAGCGCTCCGAAATTGATATTATCCGGGTTGTAGTAATCGGCAAACGAGAAATGATGGCGCGTATCGAGCCACTCGTGAACCCCGCGCCCGTACTTTTCACTGTCCAAATATCGAATCATTTTGCAACCTCCTTTGCATCTATCGGCCTGACCACCAATAACAGCCACGTAGCCTATGGTTTATGGTATCATATTTCAATGGAAAACAATAGCGATAAGACCTGCATAATAACGGAGTGGAATGCGCTCGAAGGCGCAAAAGCGGGACTCGCCCGCGGCGACAAGCGCTTTATTATCGACCGGCGCAGCGAACACAACGAACGCGGCGGTGACGTCTCCTATAATGATAAGCTGACAGACCTGATGGCCCTGTCGTTCCTCGCGGACATGGAAACGGAGGCGCGCATCGAAAGCGACGCCGAGACCGTGTATATCGTCAGCGGCATCCGCAAGTCCTACTATGACTTTCTCATGGAGATAGACGGGCGAAAAGAACAAGGCCCCGAAGGTGACGCCGGCCGCCTTGCGCTCCCGTATGAGGAAGGCGCCCGTTTCTCCGTTCTCTCGTGGGAAGAGCGAAGCGAGGGCGTCAGCGTTGCGGGGGCCGATCCCGAACTGACGGACGCCGTACTCACACACTCCTATCCCGTCCACACAGGATTCTCTTTTACGCCCGGCAAAGACGCCGTTATCGCCGTCCGTCGCGGCCGGCTACTCGTCATTGTGGAGCGCAACTGTTGTAAATAGGCCCATCAGGCCAGCTCCCGCTACCGAGAACTGTGACCGTAGTTTCCGTTTCGCGCGTATCAGGTTTGTCGATACGGTCTTTACGCTCGTATTCGTCAGCAGGGCTATTTCCCCGTATTTCATGTCTCTGAGATAATACATGATAAACGTTTCTCGGCACTTCTCGGGCAGCCTCGCTATGGCCTCATACAATTCATATCTCAGCTCGTCATCCTCCGCACGCTTTTCAGGCAGGAAATCAACGTTCTCGTCAGCCACAATATCCGCCACATCATCATCCGTCATCACCGTTATCACCTGGCGATTCCGCCTGCGCAGTATATCGGCGCACCGCTGATGCAGTATCTTATAGAGCCACGAGTTTAACGCGCGGGGATGTTTGAGCTTGCCTATGTGCTGAAACGCGCATATAAGCGTATCCTGCGCCGCGTCCTCGGCATCCTCGGGTGAACCTAACCGCTTCAAGGCCGCTCGATAGAGCTCCCATCTTTTCAGTTCATATATCTCCGCGTAGGCTTCTTTGCTCCCGCTTACGGCCTCCTCGGTTATACGTTCCAAATCCTCCGCGTTTAAATTCTCGCATAACCGAATCCCCCGCTTTTTTGCAGTATGCATACTTCATACTCTTTCCCCTCCTTCCCCTATGATGTACCTACCTTCGTTAGTGCTTCGGTGATTGGTAGAGTAGACTACCGGAGCGCTATCGTGCATTCATTATATATGCTTTCTGATCCATATTTCAACAAAACGAGCCTGTCCTAATTGAGAACGCGCAACCTTGAAAAAACCTGCCTGCATCGCACAAAAAAACCGCCCAACCGAAGTTGAGCGGCCTCATTCTATTCAGGGAAAGCCGGGCGCTTATTTCAGCGTGACTTTGCCTCCTACTTCTTCGATGGACTTGGCGATGGCTTCGCCCTCGGCCTTCTCGACGCCTTCCTTTACGATTGAAGGAGCGCTGTCTACGAGTTCCTTGGCTTCTTTCAGCCCGAGACCCGTCAGTTCGCGGACGACCTTGATAACCTTGATCTTTTCCGCGCCGACTTCCGTCAGCTCCACGTTGAATTCCGTCTGCTCCTCGGCAGCGGCCGCTCCGGCGGCGGGGCCCGCAACAGCAACGGCGGCAGCCGCGGAAACACCGAATTCTTCTTCACAAGCCTTGACCAGCTCGTTGAGCTCAAGGACTGTCATGCCTTTTATGGCATCAATGATTTCTTGATTAGTCATGATTCTTTCCTTTCTTATGTTCTATGCTTCCGTCGGCGTTTCTTCAGCCGGCGCTTGTTCTACGGGTTCTTCCTCAGCCGGGGCTTCGGGGGCCGCTTCTTCCGCGGGCGCTTCCGCTGCGGTTTCTTCGGCAGGAGCCTCAGGCGCAGCTTCTTCCGCCGGAGCTTCCGCTACGGCTGCCTCGGCGGGCGCTTCCGGCGCGGCTTCTTCCGCGGCGTCCTCAGCAGGCGCAGCCGCGTCCGTTCCCTTTTCCGCGATGGCGGCGAGGGTGCGTACGAAGGCTCCGAGCGGGCTCTGGATGCTTCCGAGGAATTTCGCGATAAGATCGTCTCTTGACGGGATGTCCGCGATTTCCTTGATGCGGTCCGCATCGTAGTAGGTTCCATCCACATAGCCGGCCTTGAAGGACATCTTCTTGTATTCCTTCATTACGCCGTTCAGGATGCGGGCGGGCGCTGTCGCGTCGTCGTAGCTGACCGCAAGCGCGCTCGGTCCCGAAAGGACCTCCGCGAACTGTGAATAGTCGCTTCCGTCGATTGCGCGCCCGATAAGCGTGTTCTTATAGATCTTGTAATCTATGTCCGCCTCGCGCAACTTCTTTCTCATCGCGTCAGCTTCCGCAACCGTGATGCCGATGTAATCGATGATGACAGCGGACTCGGCTTTGTCAAGCTTTGCCCGTATTTCATCAATTACGCCTTGTTTTTGTTTCAAGCTTTCTACTGACATTCTCTCTCCTTTCCGGCCATATATTTACCGGTTTACCGAAAATAAAATGACCTGTTTTTGTCCGTACACAAACAGGTCATGGATATTGCTATCGTTCCTGCCTCGGCGGGATGCGCTTTCGCGCGTTTGAGCTGTCGCTCCCGCTGTCTACGGTAAGTATCGCTATCTTGCCTACCTGAGCACATCAATGAAATGCGCAGGATTTTTTTCGCAATGCGAGGCGTGCGAGCTATTAGCAGCGGAGCGTACTTGAACGTACGTGAGCAGCTAAATAGCGAGCAACAACGACGCAGTGCGGAAGCAGACAAGCATAGACTAATTTGATGTGCCGACACGCATCGGATTGATCTTGATTCCCGGTCCCATCGTTGACGCGACGGTAACGCTTTTCAGATACTGCCCCTTTGCGGCCGACGGTTTCGCCTTGATAATAGCGTCAATCAACGCGTTGAAATTATCGGCGAGCTTTTCGGTCCCGAATGACGCCTTGCCGATGGGCGTGTGTATAATATTCGTCTTATCGAGACGATATTCCACCTTACCGGCCTTGATGTCCTCGAGCGCTTTTGCGACATCCATTGTTACGGTACCGGACTTCGGGTTTGGCATCAGCCCCTTCGGGCCGAGCAGCTTACCGAGCCGTCCTACGACGCCCATCATATCGGGCGTAGCCACAACCGCGTCAAATTCAAACCAATTCTCTTTTTGTATCTTTTCCGCAAGTTCCTCGGCTCCGACATAGTCGGCTCCGGCTTCCTTCGCTTCGGCTTCCTTCGGCCCTTTCGCGAACACGAGTACCCTGACGGATTTACCCGTACCGTGCGGCAGGACGATGGCGCCTCTGACCTGCTGGTCAGCGTGACGGCCGTCAACCCCGAGCCTGACGTGGACCTCGACGGTCTCGTCAAACTTGGCTCTCGCCGTCTTTTGGACCAACTCGATAGCTTCCGTCGCTTCGTAGAGATTTTGCTTCTCTACGAGGGCGGCTGCTTCCCTGTAGCCCTTTCCTTTTTTCGGCATTACGTACCTCCTTGTGGTTCAGTCGGCTTTGCTCATTATGCAAAGACCTCCCACGATCAATCTTCTACTACGATCCCCATGCTTTTCGCGGTGCCTTTGACCATCTCGGTCGCAGCCTCGAGGCTTGCGGCGTTGAGATCGACCATCTTTGTCCGGGCGATTTCCTGAGCCTGGGCCGTTGTGATTTTCGCAACCTTATTCCGGTTCGGCTCGCCGGACGCTTTTTGGAGATTGGCGGCTTTCTTCAGCAGAACTGCCGCCGGCGGTGTCTTGGTAATAAAGCTGAACGACTTGTCCGCATATACGGTGATTACCACCGGAATAATCATACCGGCCTGATCCTGCGTCTTTGCGTTGAACTGCTTACAGAAGTCCATGATGTTGACGCTTTTCTGGCCGAGCGCGGGCCCTACCGGCGGCGCAGGCGTCGCCCCGCCCGCAGGTATCTGCAGCTTGATGTAGCCATCTATTTTCTTTGCCATCGTTTCCCCTCCTTTCTTTCAAAATTACGGGATTTCCCGTTATGAGGAAACTACCGATACAGCTTGTCTACCTGATCGTAGACGAGCTCAACGGGAGTGTCTCTGCCAAACATTGAAATACGCGCGCGCAACGTTTCCTTTTCGGGATATACTTCCTCGACCACGCCCGTGAAGCTCTCAAACGGCCCGTTGATGACCTTGATGCTGTCTCCGACGCTGATGTCGAGCTCAATATATACCTTTTCGATGCCCATGCGGCGTACTTCTTCTTTTGTAAGCGGCACCGGCCTGTTGCGCTGCTGCTTTGAGTCGTAACCGACAAAACCCGTCACACCTTGCGTATTGCGCACAAGATACCAGGACTTATTCGTTACCACCATCTTCACGAGCACGTAGCCCGGAAACATCTTGCGGCTCTTTATCTTGCTCTGGCCGTCTTTCTGGACCATCACATCATGAACGGGAACCGTGATTTTCTGAATCAGCTCGCTCATGGATTTGCCCGTACCGTCTACATTATCGTCCTTATAGCCCTCGACGAGTTTCTCAATGCTCGACTTCACCTTGACTTCGTGGCCCGAATAGGTGTGAATCACATACCAACGCGCCGCCGTTTCGTCACTGTCATCGTAAACATCGTCAAACTCGGGCTTTTTCGCTTCGGCCGTTTCGGCGGGCCGGTCCGCGAAATCTTCCGCGTCCTCCGTGTCCTCTGTTATATCATCTCTTTCGTTTGTGTAGTCGTCACTCATGTTATGAACCGATTTCTATACCGACGAGCTTTGACAGGCCTGCGAGGAATGCCGAGTCAACGCCCCAAATAAGCAGCCCGAAGAATACGCAGGCTATAAGCACGACTATCGTGTAGGATATAAGCTCGCGCCGGGTCGGCCAGACGACCTTTTTCGTCTCCACCTTGACGCCCTTAAAATATTCTTTCATGCGCCCCTTTTGACGCGGCTGGGCTACGCGCTTCTTTTTCTTCTTGTCCTTATCCTTATCCACAGAAGAAACCGCAACGGCCGGCTTGTCTTTCTTATCTTTCGGCATGGCTCTTTCCTTTCCCGCTATTTCGTTTCTTTATGAAGCGTTTCTTTGCGGCAGAATTTGCAGTATTTTTTCATTTCCATACGATCCGGATTGTTTTTCTTGTTCTTCATCGTATCGTAGTTTCTCTGCTTGCACTCCGTGCATTCCAGCGTTACTTTCACTCGCATAATATACTCCTGTGCTCCGGTTTTTCTTCAATCTAAAAGCTGCCGCACATCGGAGAGATTCGCGGACAGCCTACATATTATATTACGTTATTCCGGTCCGTGTCAATGGAAAAAACAAAATTTGCGCGCCAAATTTACGCCAAATTTACTTGCTGTCGCCGTCGAAGTAGCCGATGGCGAGTTCGCGTTAAAAAAGCGGGGATGTCCCCCGCCGCAGGCGAACCCGGATAGTTATTGTCCCTGCTTTTCTCGATAATAGTCGTCTACAATAAATTCGGCGCTTTCCCCCCACAAAAGCGTATCTGTGTTTACGAGATTTCGATAGGTTTTCGACGACACAAATTCAGGATAACACGCGTCAAAAGAGCGCCCCTCTTTTTCAGCAATAATATCCACCACGTGTTCTATCTTTGACAGAATAAGCGTCGTCAAATTTTTATCTTTATAATAATACTTCCCACCGCTCATAGGTTTATCCTCTGTATTAATTTCAAGCTTTCCAGCGCTTTCTCCGTATGAAAAGATATTTGGTCGTTTACTTTGAAATATCCCAAATCTATCAATGTTGCTTCCGCACTCAATGCGCCGTCCACATACAGAGCGATAGTAGGCATGGTATTATCGTTCGCTACCGGTCCCTGCACAATATCGAAACTATGCTGAAGCCCGCCGGACATACGATTATCTTTCACCATTTCAAGCCATTCTAAAGTAAGGCCGTGAAAGATTTTGATGTTCAGCGTCTCATCGCATTCGCATTCAAATTCATATAGCTGCTTTGCGCCGCCGTATCTGTCAAATAGCGATTTGGCCCACTGCTCCGCCTGCTCTTTTATTGTCGTCGTATAAAACCCGCGACCGAAATCGCGTCTATCCCGCGATTTCGAAAGCTGCACTTTATCGAAAATCATATTCGATCCATGGTAGAGTTTCGTGGCGGTCATGCGGAGTTCCTTGTTATATAGTCATCGGCAAACAACGCGCCCTCGAATATATCCTGCGTATGGAGCGTTTCGTAATTGTCACGCAGTAATTCCAGCAATCCATAACGGCGGAATATCTCGAACGCCTTGAGATTGCTGATGCCGTGCATATCGGCATAACGATCCAATGCCGCTACTACTATTAGATTTTTTGTTCTGTCTGTCTGTGTCATGGTATCATTATACCTTATTACCGTGACTCGCGCAGAGGCGTTTCAGACAATAATTTGAACTATAAACGTAATATCACGCGCCGTTTTATTTGCTGTCGCCGTCGAAGTAACCGATGGCGAGTTCGCGCGAGACCGCGAAGCGTTCGCCGTCCTTGTTTGTAATGATGCAGCGCAGGGTGTAGAAATGGTTGCCGGCCTTTTTGTGTTCGAGGGCTTTGATGAAGTCCGTGACTTCCGGCAGGTTGCCGGTGTAACCCGTTTTT
>JAITEX010000104.1 GCA_031281765.1 Eubacteriales Family XIII. Incertae Sedis bacterium
TGCGGGAAGCCGGCATAGAGGACATCGTGATCGTCGTCGGTTACCTGAAGGAGAAGTTCGACTACCTCATCGACAAATACGGCGTGAAACTCATCTACAATCCCGAATACGCGGTAAAAAATAATTTTGTCAGCCTCTACTGCGCGCGGGAACATTTGAAACGGACCTATATCTGCGTTGCGGACCACTGGATCGAGGGGAGCGTGTTTCATCAGTACGAACCCTGCAGCTGGCTTTCGTGCGTCTATCATGAGGGCAAGACGAACGAATGGGGCGTCAGCGTCGGAGCGGCGAACCGCATTACGAAGATGCGCGCGGGAGCGGAGGACAGCTGGATACTGATGGGTCCCGTCTATGTGGACGCTGAGGCTTCGCGGCTCCTTGCGGGCCTGCTCGAAAGCTATTACGAAAACCCCGGCGCGGACAACTATTATTTCGAGGACATCATCAGGGAGCATCTCTCCGATTTCACTATCTTCATCAACAAGCAGGACGCGGCGAACATCTATGAATTCGAAAGCCTTGAGGACCTGCGCCGGTACGATGAAACCTACCGGACGGACAGCGGCAACGAGATAATGCAAAAAATCGCGGCTGAGTTCGGCGTCGCTGAGCAGGACATCTCCGGCATACGCCCGCTGAAAGAGGGGATGACGAACAGCAGCTTTGTATTCAAAGTGGCGGGGGAATCTTATGTCTTCCGCATTCCCGGCGCGGGGACGGATATGCTGATAGACCGCGCCCAGGAGAAGCGGACCTACGAGCTTATTGCGCCGCTTGACGTATCGGATGAAATCATCCTGTTCGAGCGCGATTCGGGCATCAAAATCAGCCGCTACTATGAGAACGCGCGCGTCACAGACCCGGAAAACGAGGAGGATGTGAGGGAGGTCATGCGCCTGCTGCGCACCATACACGAAGCGGACATCGTTCCCGACCATTCCTTCGGCATCGAGCATATGATCGACTTTTACGAGAAGCTCGCGAATGAGCGCGACGCGATACTCTTTGAGGACTATGCCGAAGTCCGGATTATGGCGGACCGGCTGATCGCGAAGAAGAAAGAGATAGACATTCCCGAGACGCTCTGCCATATCGACTATGTGTTTGCGAACCTGCTGCGCCTGCCGGACGGCTCTATCCGCGTGATCGACTGGGAATACAGCGGCGGGGGCGACCCGCTTATCGACATAGCGATGTTCTCGATATATGCGTATTACGACCGCGCAAAGGTCGACAGGGCAGTGCGCTTCTATTTGGACAGGGAGCCGGCGCGGGATGAACAGGCGAGGGTCTATATGTATGTCGCCCTCGGCGGTTTCCTCTGGTCGCTGTGGTGTGAATACAAACAGTCGCTCGGGGACGAGTTCGGTGAATACCCGATGATACAGTATCGCTATATGAAGGACTTTTATCACATACTTGAAAGTGAGGGGCTATTATGACAGAATCACTGAATGCGAATGCGGTCGCACTGAAAAGAAAGGTCGACAGCCGGTTTTTCCGCAAGGGCGTGACGGTTGCCGTCATGTCCGGCATGGCGTACGGGCTGTACAGCGCGTTTATTACCTACGCGATGGGAGCGGGCATATGGACCGAATGGTACGGCCCGAACCCGGGCCTCACCGTATTCACGGTCACCTTTGTGATAGCGACCCTCGGCAGCGGCATCAACGATACGATGAGCGCGGTGTGGGCCATCATTATCGCGGCCGGGAAGGGGAAGCTCGGCGATTTCCTGCGCTGCCTGAAAACGAAGCCCGGCGCGGTCATGGTAGCCTGCGCGATAATAGGCGGGCCGATTGCGAGCGCGGCCTATATCATCGCGCTGCAGATGGCCGGTTCCATCATTATCCCGATTACGGCGCTGTGCCCCGCGATAGGGGCGCTGCTCGGGCGCATCCTTTTCAAGCAGCCGCTGTCGGCGCGCATGATAGCCGGCATAGCGATATGCCTCTGCGCAACCACCATGATCGGCAGTACGCAGATGGGAGGCGACGCCCCCGATACGCAGATCATCGGCTGCCTCATCGCCTTTATCGCGGCGCTTGGCTGGGGGATCGAGGGCTGCGTCGCGGGTTTCGGCACTATCGTCATCGATTATGAAATCGGCATCACCATACGCCAGCTGACGTCGGGGCTCGCGAACCTCATTATCATGGTCCCGGTCATGAGCCTTATCGCGGGGAATATCGCGCTGTCGCCGCGATTGACATTTGCAGCGCTGACGGACGGCCCGTCAATGCTGATTTTTGCGGTAAGCGGCTTCTTCGCGCTTTTCGCCTACAGCCTTTGGTACAAGGGCAACAGCATGTGCGGCGCTGCGCTCGGCATGGCCTGCAACGGGGCTTACTCGTTCTGGGGGCCGTTCTTCTGCTGGCTTGTCCTCGGCGTCATCTTCGGTCAGGAAGGCTGGAACCTTGCGCCGATAGCCTGGGCGGCGGCCATATTGATGTTCATCGGCATACTGCTCATCGCGGTCAATCCGCTGAAATTATTCCGCCGGAATGAAGGGAGGGCCTGATCATGCTGCCTTTGAATTATGCCATATTACACTGCTACCGCACGTTGGAAACCGCGGACGCCGATCAGATAATGGAAAGCCTGAAAGCGGACTATGAACGTTCGCGCTCATTCAGGAAAAAGACGGTCGTCGAATCCCTGATGACGGCGAAGGAGAACGGCATTCTCGAGGAAGCCGGTTATGAGGCGGACGCGGGCGGCGGCCTGCACGTCTTTTACCGGTTGACCGATTACGGCAAGGAGATTTTGGACAAATACATACCGATTACGGTATAATATTTGTCATGACAAAACGAATACTGTTTTTCGCGTATTGGGCTGTTGCGTTACCGCTGATACCCTTTATCAGCTATGCGTATATAGACCCTGCGACTACGACCTATATCATCCAAATCATTACGGCTATCGTGATTACGCTCGGCGTTACCATCGGCGTATTGCTGTATCGCGTGCGCATGATAACCATGAAGACCAAGGCGCACCTGCTGAAGTTCCGCGTGCGCGCTTCCGCGGCGGCGGAGCCGCCGCGGGAGCGCGCGGCAACCGGCGCGGCGGGGGAAACGCTGGAGTATTTCCTGCCGGTCAGGGAGAGTTTCCCGGCTGTGGTGCGGGACGACGAATACGTTGCCCGCGCGCCGCTTGCCGGCGGCGGCGGAGCCGCCGCCACGCGGTCGCCCGGAAAATGGAAACGCCTCGTGAGGGACGACAGAAGGTTCGGGAAACGGGTACTCACCATTTTGCCGCTCGCGTTCGCGCTCTCATTCTCCTTTATCGTATTCTCGTGTTTCGATTTATATAGTACGAATTACGGCGATATGCCGTTCACGCTGAAGGAAATCACGCCGGTCATACTCGAAATGGGCGCGATAGCCTTCGTTTTGTCCGCCGCGGTCATGATGGTGTTCAAGGGGCGGCTGCTCGACATCGTCATGTGCGTCGCGCTTTCGGCGCTCCTCGGCGGGTACCTGCAGTCCACCTTTATGAATAAGGGCCTCGGCGAACTGACGGGGGACGCTTTAGACTGGAGCAAGCTGACGGGGCAGACGATGATAAACGCCGGCGTCTGGGCGCTCGTATTCATCGTGGTAATGGCCTCGCGGTATTTCCTGAAAAAAGAGGTATGGCGCAAGGGCGTCATCCTTGTGCCGCTGGTAGTGGTCGCGGTCCAGTTCGTGGCCCTGATGAGCGTACTGCCGGGCGCGGATACCGGCGCGAACCCCGCCATCAAGAACTCAGAGACAAAAGCGCTTACCTATGAGGGTATCTACAATGTGGGATCCGGCAAAAATGTCGCCGTATTCCTGCTCGACAGACTCGACGAGCGGTTCGTTGACATGGTGAGCGCGTCCGACCCCGATTTCTTTGCGCCGCTTGACGGCTTCACGCAATATACAAACAATCTTTCCACGTATTCGAGAACTTTCCCGGGCATGGTGGAATTGTTTACGGGGAAAACGTACTTCTGGGAACGGCCCGCGGAAGAATATTTCGACGAGGCGTATGGCGAGTCGTCCTTCTTTCGGGATATTAAACAGCACGACTTTCTTCTCAATCTGTATTTGCTGAGAGCCTATGACTACAGTAATGTCGAGCAGCTTGCGGATGTTGCGGAGAATAACGGGTCGGTAGAGTATAGCGTAAGGACGCGCGTGGCAATGGTCAAACTGCTGAAGCTTTCGGCGCTGCGAAACGCGCCGCATATGGCCAAACCGACGCTCTGGATGTCAACCGCCGAGATGGGCGCTACCGTAATGAGGTCCCGCGATGAATACGGCGAATATATCGACGATGACGTCGCCTTCTATGACGGGCTCAGAAAGCAGCGGCTTTCCGTGGTCCCTGGGAATAATTTTTCCTTCTACCATCTGAATGGCCCGCATGCGCCGTTTACCATGTCGGCCGATGTCAAGAGGGTCGACAAATCGAATGTGACGGAACAGACGAAGGGGTCGTTTCAAATCGTCTATGAGTATATCGACCAGCTGAAAAAGCTCGGCCTCTATGAGAATACCACGATAATTATTACGGGTGACCACGGTGACCCGAATGGAGGGCTGCCGATAGTTACGGGCTTGCTCGTGAAGCCTGCGGGCGCATCAGGAACGCCGCTGAAGACGTCGAACGCGCCGACCGGTACGGACAATTTCCGGGCCACGGTAATTGACGCTGTCGGAGGGGATACCTCGTCATATGGCCTGCCGTATGACAAAGTGCCGGAGGACGCGGACCGGGTATGGCCGTATTATTTAAAAGGCTCCAAGCAGGAACTTGTCGAATACGAGGTCACCGGCGACGCGAAGCAGAAGGACAACTGGCGAAAGATTGGGACCATACCGTTTCACGTCAGGTATATTGAGCCGCATATGAGATAGCAGGCAACGATGAAGCGTCCCGCACTATCGATAATAATACCGGTATATAATATGAGCGGCCTTCTTCAGGACTGCATTGATTCGGTCTGTCGGCAAACGACGGACGACTATGAAATCATTATTATTGACGACGGCTCTACGGATGATACGCCGGAAATCATCAGACGCAATGCCGCGCGGCTCGGGGATAAGCTGCGCACGGCGCGCCAGGAAAACAGAGGGCAGGGCGCCGCGCGCAATGCCGGCCTTTCGATGGCAAACGGCGACTACGTATGCTTTATTGACGCGGACGATATGCTGGCCGGGCGGGCGCTTGAAACCCTGCTTGAGCGCGCTCTTTCTGACGGGTCGGACATCGTCCACTGTGATTATACCTACTATTATCCCGATACGGGAAAGCAAAGGGGATCTTCGCCCGATAGAATTTTTGCCGAAAGCCTGCTTGTCGGCGCGGAATGTGAGCGGTTGCTCGGCATGAAATATTATTATTCGGTAAACAACCTGTATCGCGCCGCGTTTCTTGCGGAACACGGCATCCGGTACGGAGATGAACGGGTCTACGAGGACTGGGTCTTTATAGCCAGATGCGCCAACGCGGCCGAACGGGTCTCGCTCGTGGATGAGCCGCTCTATATCATCCGCGTGAACCGTTCTTCCGTCACGCATAGCGGCTATGGCTCGGATGTCCATTACCAGAGCTTTCTCGCGGCCATACACGGTACGGCGGGTGCGGTAAAGCCGCGGAACCGGTATACCGGTTATTTCCTCGCCAAGCAGTTCAATGACAAGATGGCGGCATATTACTGGAAGCGGGTGCCGCGGCGTCTGCGGGCCGCTTTTCTGAGGGATTTCCTCGCGGTAATGGCCACGGTCGATATTGAACTGCCGCCGAAGGGCGGCGATGCCGTGCTCCGCTTTCTTGTGAAATTCCGCGTGCCGGAACGGAAAAGATATACGCTCTATTTTTGCGCGATGCTCTTTGTCTCGGCACGGACGGTGCTTGCGAAATATATGAAAGGATAACTATCTATGCAAAAGTCTCCCCGGGTGTCGGTGATAATACCGGTGTACAATAATGAGGCATATCTTCAGGAGTGTCTGGACTCCGTATACAATCAGACGTTTGATGATTATGAGATCATAATTATCGACGACGGGTCCACGGATTCGACGCCGCACATCATTGAGCGGAATATCGCGTCTGCGGGCCGCAATCTTCTCTCGTTCCGCCAGCCTAATACGGGCGCGGGCGCCGCCCGCAATCGAGGTATAAACATGGCAAGCGGAGAGTATCTGTTTTTTCTCGACGCGGACGATTTTATAGAGGACCAGGCGTTTGAGATTCTCGTAAAGCACGCGGATGAGAGCGGGGCGGATTTCGTCCATTGCCATCATAAATTTTATAACGACGAGAAAAAGACCTATTCATTCCGCCTCTACGAAAAATACAGCTGCAAAGATGAACTGACCGGAGGTGAGTGCGACGAGTTTCTCCGTTCCACCTATTATTTTTCAGTGACAAACCTCTATCGCCGTTCGTTCCTTATGGAACATGACATCCGGTATAAAAACCAAAAGGTCTATGAGGACTGGATATTTATCGTCAAAGCGGTCACTTCCGCGGAAAAAATATCGCTGCTGTCATCCCCGCTCTATACCGCGCGGGTCAGCCCCGAGTCAACGACGAGGCTCTACCATGATTCCGATGAGCATTTCAAGGGATACCTTTCCGCGGTCAAGAGCTGTCTTGAAGTATTCCGTCCGCGCACCAAAGATTCCTTAGGGTATTTGATCAGCGGGTTTATCAGAAGGTTTTTCATCTACTACAGGGTGCGCATACCCCGCAGCCTGCGGCGCCGGCTCATAAAAGAGACCGTGGACCTGCTGCAGCCCTATGAATTCACCATGCCCGCCGATGAGCGGCGAATGATGAAAATTTTCACGCAAAAGAGAGTCATTCAGGACCGCCGCTACTTCTTCTTTTTCTGCCTTGTCCAGCTGTACTACCTGCTTGAGGTTTTAAGGAAATCGAAGGCGCTTGTGAAAAGGCTCCTGGGTAAATGGAGCATGAAAAAGAACGCGGTTTCGATAGCGGATATGCTTGGGCGCGTGCTATACCGCAACCCCGGCGACGTCATTCTGTTCTTCGGCTTTGATTTCCGCTATGCCGGAAATTCCCGCTATCTCTTTGATGCGATGGTTCACGACGAGCGGTTTGCCGGTAAGAAGATATTCTTCGCGACAAATGATACGTCGGTTGACAAGGCGCAGAGAGTCTCGCCGAGGTCAATTAAGCTCATCGCTCTGATCCGTTCCGCGAACCTGCTTATAGCCGAGTCGTGGATACCTCAGTTGTTCAAAAAGCCGGAGGGCGCGACGTGGCTGCAGCTGTGGCATGGCACGCCGCTCAAGAAGATGCTTTTTGACAGCAATGAAACAGACATCGTGGAAATCAACCATGCGCATAAGCGCGTCAATTATGCAAATATTCTCAGGTGGGACTATATGATTGCGGATAGCGCGGCCGCGGCCCGTATATTCAGGACGTCATTCCTTATAGCCAAGGACAAGCTCTTGCAAACCGGCTACCCGCGCGTCAAATGGCTTATCGAGCATAAGGATGATGTCCGGCTGAAGGAATCGATTCGAAACAGGCTGGGGTTTGGCGACAAGCCGGTGGTACTTTACGCGCCGACCTGGCGGGATTATAACTACGGGAAAACCGCCGAGGAATCGGATTTCGGCTACAGCCTTGATCTTACGGGGCTTGCGGGCGAGCTTGGCAATGAATATATCGTCGCCTATAAGGATCATGAGTATCTGACCAAGTTGCCGATACGGGGTTGCCGGGATGTCTCGGATTGCGAGATAGAAGAACTGCTTCTGATAGCGGACTATCTGATTACCGATTATTCGTCGGTACTGTTCGACGCGTTCCCGATAGACCTGCCGGTCATACTCTACGCAAGTGATTTCGACAGGTTCCAGAATTCGCGGGGGGTTTACGAGAACATATGGGACGATCTTCATGGTTTTATTGAAAACGATGTTCCCGGCATCGCAAGCAGAATAGCGAAGTATGAACCCGGCGCGGCCTACCGGGAGTTCCGGAATACGTATTGCTACGATCCTAAGATTGATGTGGTCGACTTCATTTTGAAACATACTTGTGAAGAACATGCCCTTTAGATATATGTTAGAATAAAAACGTATCGGTATTGGGATTCGCCACGTGGAGGCATTTATGAACATACAAGCAAGAAAAACAGGTATAACGATACTATCGGGCATTGTCATAGCGGCGGTGCTGCTCGCGACGCCCGGTCTTGTTCCCGAACGCAGCCCGTTGTCGGCGGCCCCGGCCTACGCGGCAAAGACGTCCGGCTGGGAAAAGCAGAACAACGGTACGTGGAAATATTACGTTAAAAGCAAGGCTGTCACCGGTTGGCAGCAAATCGGCGGCAAATGGTATTTCTTCTCGTCAAACTGAGCGATGAAAAGCGGCTGGCTGAAAAACGGCGGCACATGGTACTATCTCGGCAAGGCTTCCGACGCGGTGATGAAGACCGGCTGGCT
>JAITEX010000150.1 GCA_031281765.1 Eubacteriales Family XIII. Incertae Sedis bacterium
GGCTTGTCACAGATTGCCGACATCATTGAGAAACCTTTCCCGGACGGGAAATATATCATCGTGGAAGATTCGCTGACCCTCGGTGCGCATACCTATACGCCCGCGAGCCAGGATTCGCCCTATACGTTTATCACAAAGGACGATGGCGTAAAAGTCACCATTGAAGCCGGTAAATACGATTGTACGCCGACCGATAGTACGGGAAGTTCCAATCTCTATAAACACGCAAGCGGCATGCTACTTGCGAACCGCGCCAACTGGAGCGAGCTTGTTATTGACAGCCGCGTCTTCGACCCGACGGCTCAGAACCCGTACATCGGCACTTCCGCATTCCCGTTTAACTACAGGATAACAAATATCGATACGAAACAGGTATGGACGGCTTCGCAGTCTTCAGGTTGGGATCCAACAGAGGCAGTGTACAGAATGCTGCTGCCGGCGGGGAATTATATGGTGGAGGCGGAAGGCCCGGATACGGCGCCAAACCGGACGATGGTAGCAAGCAGGGCTTCGGGCGCTTCTCAGGGTAATTCCAACGGCGTGGCTATCAAATTAGGCAGCAGTACAACTGCGCTGCATGACGCGACGGTGAGCGTCAATCCCTACTTGAACACAACGGATATTGATATGGCGTCCTCACAAAACACCGTCGTATTTGTGCAGGCATATGCGCCGACGGTGAAAATCACAAAACAGAGTACGGATACAAACGGAGGGCTTCCGGGCGCCGTATTTACGCTGTACAAGCTGAACGCCTCAAGCAATGCCTACGAAAAAACAAATATCTCGGCAGTTTCCGACGGTACTACTCACAACAATGTCACCTTCCCGTATCTATCGGCAGGCGAATATATAGCCGTTGAGACAGAGATACCCGATGGCCACGCGTCAAACCTTGATCTCACAGTTTTTTCGGGCGCTCCGGCCTCTGTTTTGGCCTCAAGCGTACCGGCGGGCATTACAGAATTTTCTGTCACGCAAAGTGATTATGCGCAAAGCGCCTACGCCGCGATTCAAAAGGGCGTTGATCTGACCGAAAACAAGGTGGCAAACAAGCTGAACAAGAATACCCCCGCCTATACCATCGCGCTGAAAGCCCGTGACGCGGTAAGCGGCGCCGATATGTCTCCGGCCAAATTCAGGGTATATAAAAATACCGGAAACGATGAGAACCCGATATGGACGCCTTCGGGTGATGAGTTGACGACCTACGCAAGCGGTTGGGAAATGGTAACAGATTCCGGAGGATCATTGCGGCTTGGCCCGGGTGAATACAAAGTGGTCCAAACCGGGCTCCCGGATGCCGCTGCCGGTTCATACGCAATGACGGGTGAAGCCGTCTACTTCAAAGTGGATGCGACGGGATTGCCGACACTGACAAAATGGACGCAGCAGGACAATCAGGTCACGACGCCAAACGGGATCATCAATTATTCCGCCTTTTCGGCTTCCACGGCTGCGAAAAATATACAGATCAGCTTCGGGCAGGTAAAACAGCCCGGGGTTAACTTCAAAAAATTCGGCGAGACAAACGAGATTCGGGATGATAAGCTCGAAACGATACCTCTGCATGGCGGACAATTCAGGGTCTATTATTACGATACCGCAGGCAATAAAGTATATATTGATCTTGATTCGGACAAAGACGGCGTTCAGGATACGACATACGCTCAGAACGACCCTCATCGCGGCGAACTCGCAGGCTTGTACGGAGATACGCAATTTGACCCGTTGAAAACCTACTATTTGGAAGAAACCCGGACGCCCGCCTATCAGGGATTGGATGACACGCTTGTGGTATATCGTAAAAACCCGGATATCGAGTTCAAATTCGAGCCGGACAGCGACGGAAAAACATTCAAAGCCAAAGTAAAGGGAGCGGACGGCGTCAACGGATACGGCAAAAAAGAGAAATATGTATCGTGGGAAACCTCGTTTTTCAAAATAACGAACTATATTGAGCCTTATTATATCCATATCACGAAACTTCCCGTACGTCCTGTCGGCGACACCAACGCAAAATATGAAACCGGCCCTAACAGCGGAGAGTCTCTCGATTTTGGCAAGAGTCAGGCTGAGACCGGAAGAACGCCGCAACCCGGTGAGATGACCATTGACTATAAATCTCAAGCTGAAAAAGAGAGCGGATGGGCGAATCTCCATGTAAATAATGCGAAATTTCCGGTCTATCAGGTAGATCCGCTGACGAATGACCTTGTAGACGCCGATACGAGCACCCCGAAGATAGATCCGCTGCAGGTGCTCGTCACTGCGACAAACGGAACCGATTCCGTCAATGATGCGCTGAGCGCGCAGCTGCCCCCGGGCAAATACTGGATACAGGAATCCGCACCCGCAATAAATTTCGCTCCGCCGGGAGATTTCTCCAATATGGACGGCGGAAATAAATACAATCAGAGCAGTTCACTCTATAAGAACAATGCGGCGTCCGGCATGGGCGTAAATATAAAGAACCCCGCTACGAGTCCGGAGGTAGATGACTGGTCTCCGTCTTCAGGTGTAAAAGATGAGAAAGGCGCCGGGTTTATGATTGAAATACCGGAAATGCCTGACCCGGATACGAGTGACGCGGAAAGGACCTATGAACTTGTCCTCGGAAATTCGACCCGTCTCGACTCAGGACAAAGTCGTAGCCCGGATACATGGATCCAGGTGCACGCCTGGAAGAACGGCGCATCCCGCCTGCCGTGGAGCGGCACGGCGCCATTCAACATGAAATGGGACGAGAATGCAAACGGCGCCGGAAAGGGCGCGTGGATCGAAGACCCGAGCAATCAGGTAGGGCGTCTTTCGGGCGTTCGTTTCCATCTGTCCCCGGCTATCTATACGGGGACGGCGTACACAAAAGCCGACCTTAATGATCCGAAGAACTATACGGAGCTGCCGACTATAGACAATAAACACCTCGACAACCTCGTTTCCAAGAAAAAGGAATCCATGGTGTCCCAATGGATTCCGATAAGCCGGGTATTTGGCGGCGCAAAATTTGAGGGTAACGCTTCATCAGGCTTCAAAGTTACGAATGCGGTTTCCAATCCGAACGACCCCATGGACGTCCATATTGACTGGGAAGCGTGGGTAGGCAATAACCCCGTCAGGTTCGAGGAGGCAAAGAAACTTTCCGATCCTTCAAACCACGCCGATATTAAAGAGCAGCCGTATTTCGGTTGGGGCGTCGTCTGGGTTGAAGACAGGAGCAGTCTGCCGAGCGTATTTCAGGCCGAAGCGGATTCGGGTCACTTTGTCTCTTATGGTTCATTTGTAACGGGCGTTGACGGGATGTTTTCGCAGAAACAAGATCCGTATAATAAGGCGTCCGATGCCTATGGAACAAATATGAAAGGCAATGCGAACGCGCCCGAAATAACAAATGTACGCGGCATCGGCACGCTTGAGGTGATAAAGGAGCAGCTCGGTAGTCAAGGCAAGAGGATCAAAGGTGCTTCGTTTAACCTGTACCGGATACCGGACGCTTCGGTTGCGGCCCTTCATGCGGGAAGCCCCGCTTCGTGGAATGCGGCGGGCTTGAATGGCGTCGACTATGTGAAAACACGGTTCACTCCGGATACCGGGCATTTTTCCAACCTCGAAGCAGTGCCGGGCGGCAAAATCACCACCGCGGGCGACGGAGGTTTTGCCACGATGACCGGGCTGAAACCGGGTTACTATTACTTGCTTGAAACAGATGGCTCCGCTTCTTATAATACCTATGGGCAATACGATATTGATTACCCGGACGGCGCCTATATGCCGGCCGATTCAAATAATAACGCGTTCGGCAAGGATACGGAAGCTTCGTCAAAACTGATTGGCCCGATAGAGATATCCGACCGTAACGACAGCAATTTCATCGTTACGGTCAAAGATAAGAAAAAAGCGAGTATTGCAATACGGAATTGGTGGGGCAACGCATTGTTATATGATTCGTCATACACGGGGACCTACGGATTTACCGCGAAGCCTGCGGATTCCTCAGCCGGGCCCTATGTGGCGGCCGGCGCAAACCCACTTGAGATAGCCGATCTTGCGGACGGGGAGTATACGGTAAAACTTTCGGCGTTATCGGGCGACACACATTTTGTCATGAATCCCGATGTCGCTGCCGGGAAGCTGACCTTTACCGTCAAGGACGGCGTCTGCATGAACGTAAAACTTGACGGCGCGGAGCTCGATACCGCGCAGAACGGAAATGTATGGAAGACCGAAGCGGACGGCGCTATTACGATAAACGTGAACCATTCGGTCAGCGGCGCCCTTATTATACGGAAGGGCGGTATCGACGCAAAAGGGGCTCTGAAAAATTATCTCGGAACGGCGGGCGCTGACGCTGTTCCGGCAAACCTCACGAGCGCGTCATTCCGGCTTGAAGTCAAAGATGGAAATGCGGAATGGTCGCTCGCGGCCTCCGAAGGGTCGGGCGGCATACTTACCTGGGATTCGGCGGATTTCGCCACCGGTATGATAGAAAGCCTTCCGGTCGGTAAGTACCGGATAAAGGAAATAGCCGTATCGGATCCGACCGCGTGGGAGATCGATACGGAGTGGGTGTACTTTGATATTCTGCCGGGCGGCGGCGCGGTTTACCTGACGAACAGCAACCGGCTTACCGGGCAGAAGCAGGACGGAACGGCAGGGAATCCGCTGCAAAGCTCCGTGAATGCTGACGTAAGATGGTTCTACAACCGGAGCCAAAGCGGCACTCTGGGGATATACAAGCTGAACAGCGCATTGTCAAACACGAATATTGGCGGCGCTGCCTTCTACCTCTATCCGTCGGCGGACAGCAAAAACCCTTCGGGGCCGCCTGTCGCGAAACTCGAATACGGCAAGACGACGTATTATTCATGGCCTCAGGGTACGCCCGTAAATGCAGACCCGGCGCAGGACAGTTCGCATACGGACACCGTCGACAGCAGTTTCGGGAAATTCTACGCTGCGACGGTTCGCGGCGGGGACTATGTGGTAAGAGAAGTACAGACGCCGTCCGAGGCCTACGCGCTGCGTCGCGGCTATGAACCCATTGCGGTGGCGCCCGGAAAAAACGGCATAGCTGTCGGCAGCTTTATGGGCTACGGAAACGCCGGAAACGTCAACGCTATCGGTTTTCTCGACCCTCAGGTCCCGACGCTCAAGGTGAAAAAGACAGCGGATTATCCGTCGATAAGCGGTCTGCCCGCACAGGACAAGCCCGTTGCAGGCTTCCCGTTTACGCTCTATAAGAGAATAAACGGCGTCATCGGAGACAATGTTTTCACGATATACGATGCGCAGAAAAACCCGTCGGGCAACTTTGTGGAGTATATGACACAGACATCCTGGCCGGGCGAGACAGAGGGCGCGCGCGAATACGGCATATCCGCTTTTCCGATTGACGAAGAGGGTGAATATCGTGTAATAGAAAAAAGCCTTGGCGTAAATCACGACTATCTCGGCTACAACCCGGACTTTGAAATACGGGGTAACGGCACGCTGCTCGGTACGGGAAATTCCGTTTTCGCCTCTTATAATGCCGCGTCAAATGCGATAGATCTCAGCTATACGCCGCGTGACGCGAACTCCAAATGGGAATCCGCGGACAATCTGATGACGGTCAAAAATCCGTTTACGGGTTATCAGGTTGCCGCAAAGAAGTTGGACTACTTTACGGGCAAACCCATTGCCGGCGCCACTTTCACGCTTTACGCAACCGAAGAGGACGCCAGGAATGAGACGAATCCGGTCCGGTTTGCGGCGGAGGCGCCGAATACGGCAACGGCGGATCCGGACGATCTTATCACGGTCATGCGTGAACAGAAATTTACCACCGATGAGAACGGCCTCGCATATTTCGACCCGTTTTTCCTGAGCCATAATGAGCACAGCCGCACCTACTGGATCCGCGAGACCGCGCCTCCGGACGGTTATGTGACGGACGAATGGTATGACGCGCGCATCAAAAAGGTCACTGTGACTGACAATCAGGGAAGCAACACGGCTGCGGCGATCTTCGCTGACGGGAAAGTTGACGAGCCGAAACTCCTCGCAGGCAAGTTCCATAATGCGTTGACATTCAGCCCCGCTTCGGCAACCTCGGTCAACAAGGGTTCGCTGACAACGGACTATGTCCTCATACCGCAGATTGGCACTACCTCCAAAATGTTAATGAAAAACAGGCTTCCGCTGTACGGATATACGATCACCGATAATGACTTTACCTTCCGGAGCGGCAAAGTCGGCGAATATACCGACATAAAGGATTCCGTCATTTCTCCGAATAATATGCCGACATACAAAATCAATACGGTCAAGGTCAAACCATCATTTGCGTGGGCATCGGCCGCTGACGAAAAAGCCGGTAATGAAAAGGCCGCGGTTTGGGCGAATGTAATCGGAATTGCAGCGGACGGCACGGAAACCGCGCGGGGCTGGCAGCGGCTGACGGAAGAAAGGACCTGGCTGATCGGCGGTAGTTATACCGGGTTCAAGGTGATTTATTCCCAAATGGATCCGGCGGGCGAAAGCGCCACAGACGTCTACGGGAATACGGCGGGAGAGGCCGGATATTGGGTAGGTACGGGATTTGTGCCCGGAGAAATCACCTATAATGTGACCTTTGACCGGTTTTCCGCTATGGAGGACCAGCCCGAAATCACAAATATCCAAAACACCGCGGTAGTGACGGCTACGCACGGCTTCGGGGCGAACGCCAAGGTCCTCGAAAAAGTGACGGCCGGGGAGAATATCGACTTTGACGTAGCCGCCCGGCCAAAGATGTCCGTAACGAAAACCCTCGATACGGTCTTCGGGCATAAAGAGGACGGCAGCATGGACAGTTCAAATGAAAAGACGGATTTGCAAAATAAACCTCCTGAATCAGGGGACTATTTCGATTACACACTGACACTGGAAAACGATTCTGCGGAAGACGCAGGCCTTGTGTATCCGATACTGATAGACTATTTCGAGAAAGATGCGATGACGCTTGTCGGGTATAAACTGACGATACCGGGCAGTTCCGCTCCCTACACAAAATCGTGGGAAGGCGAACCCGATAATGAATGGACCGGCTTTAAAAACCACGGAAATGCCTATGCGGTTTGGAAATTCCCTGACCTGACGCTTGGTAAGGGTGAAGCAATCACCGTGAAGGTACGCGTAAGGCTCAACGGTATAGTCCCGCGTTCCCATATACTAAACGAAGCCTACGGTACGAGCGGCGTACCGCTTGCGGTATCGGGCGACTACCCGACGGGCGCATCGTTTGAAGCAATGGATATGAAGGGTTCCAACGCTGTTTATATCGGAAGCGCAGCGAACGCGAAATACCAGCGGCCGGCTTCATCGGCGAATACGGCAGCGGAATATTATGCGAAACTTTCAGCGCTCGGCGACGAGGACTTTATGCAGAGCGGCGGCAGGAACCTCTTTGTGCGTGCCGCAACCGATGATATACCCATAGTCCCCGCGAGTTCCGTTCAGGCGCAGAAATCCGTGATGATAAACGACAGCGGCATATGGCATACCGACGAGGACCGGGAACCGGTAGACGTAGGCTTTGGCGACACGGTCACCTACCGGCTGCGCATACAGACACCGGCAGGGACGGAAACCAAAGGGCTGAAAATGTATGATTTGCTACCCTATACGGATGACAGCCGTTCCACTGCGTGGAACGCGGAATTGTTACACCAATTCCGGCTGACCGGGGCATATGATGTCAACATCTCAACCGTCGGTTCCCCGCAGGTGGCGCAGAAGTCGACAACAAGTAGGCTCACTTCCCGTGAGAGCCTCCGTACAACGTCATTCAACCCCGGGCTTGCGGAGGACGCCACAGCGGTGTGCTTTGACTTTGCCGGCACGACCATACCCGGCAACTCGATAATCACGGTGGAATATAAACTTAAGCTGGTTAAACCGGGTGAGGGCGGCGCCCCGGAAACGCCGGACATCGATGAACTGCTTGCGGCGAATGCGCTAAAGACAGCGGGAAATTCCATAGACGCGAGTATACCGTTCTATGATAGAGGCGCGTCTCAGCCGTTTACAACCGTCGAAATAATGAAGCAGGACGCCGTCTATCTCAGGCTGCGCGCTCCATCCGCACAGATAACGGGCACGGTATGGGAAGACCGCAATATCAACGGGATTCGCGGAGACAGCCCATCGGCCCGGGCTGCGCTTGCAAAGGAACGCGCCGATTCTCCCGATACCGCGATGAACGGCGTGGCCGTCAAACTGCACAAATACGTCGGCGGCGCGGAAGTATTCAAGCCGGAAGCCGGCGCTGCAGCCGGCAGTTGGGAAGAAACGACGACCTCAAGTTCGGGCAGCTATAGCTTTAAGGACCTTGAAAGTTCGTACGGCACGGCGGACGCGAATGCAATTACCTACCGGGTCGAAGTGGCGGCGCCGGCGCCGGAATATTACTTTACGACGAAGGCAGCGGACGCCGCCGGGTCGAATGATTCCGATGTCTTCGGACGCGAAAAGAACGGCGCGCAGCATAAGGACGCCGGTTTTTCATCGGCAATACCGGTGAATACGGCCGCCGTCATTGACGCCGGCCTCTACCGGAAATCCGATATGAGGGGCAAGGTCTGGCGGGATAGCAACAGGGACGGACGGCAGAGCCCCGCCGAGTCCGGTATGAGCGGCGTAACCGTCGTATTACAGAAGTCCGCGGACGGCCGTGTCTGGACCACCGCGACTAAGTATATCGGCGGATCCGCGCCGGCCTCCGCGGTCTCAGGTCTGTTCACCGGCATCTACGCTTTGAACGGTTTGGAACTGCCCTACGGTGATACAAACCACTACCGCCTGCTGTACAACAAGAGCGGCGTGGAAAGCGCTACCCGTATATACCGTTGGACGGCAAAGGATAGAGGCGACGATGTCGCGGATTCGGATGTGACGCCCTGGAAGGACGATTTGTCCGCACCCGGCGCGAGTACCACATTGGATAACGCCATAGCAGGCCCAAACTCGAACCTCGGCTACCACGCCGTGAATAATAATAACGGCGCAGGACTCTATCCCGCCGACGAGGATACCCGGCCCGGTCTTCCCCCGGGCAATGCTGTCATCAACGGGGATGACGGCAAAGACGACCCGCCGGGCGGGGGAGGCGGCGGCAAAAAACCGCCGCAGAGCGGTATCGGCGCGGCCATGCCGGATAGCCCGGGAACCGAAACGGGGGGCCGGGACATACTACCGGATAGAGACCCGCCGCAATCGAAGCCTCCGGCTTACGTGCCGGACGATACCGGGCCCGGCAGTCAGCCCGCGCCATCTCGCGGTGAGCCGCCGGTGATGGATTCGGAACCGGTCGATGAAGATGATTACGTATGGAGCCTGTTTTCACTGCTGCTCTCGCTGATAGCCATTATAGCGGCTCTCTGTCTGGCGCTCCGCGCCGTATTACGCCGGCAGGCCGGCACGTATACGCGCCGCGCGTTGCGCCACATACACCGCGCGCTGACCATAGCGCTGGCTTTCGTCCCGGGCATCATATGGCTGCTGCTCGACGACCTGAGTCTTCCGATGGCGTGGTTTAACAAGTGGACGCCTCATGTGACGATCGCATTTGCCGTCTTCCTTATCGCTTTCATCCTTTTGCCGGTTCATTATCGCCGGGCAGCTATCGATAAAGAGCGCACTGCGGGGACATAAATTTCTTGCGTACGGCTTCTTTTACTATGTGTAAATAGGGAAGCTCATGCAGGTTTTTGCACGGCAAAAATGAATCCGTGTGGGCATAAAAGCGCAAGAAAAAGGTGGATATATGAAAAAAGGGGTAATAAGCGCGTTGCTTATCTTCGGTATGGTATTGTTTACCGCGTGTTCCGACGGCTCGGGCACGGCGGCAACGGTTGACGGAGAGAAAATCAAAGAAAAAGATGTGACGGCCCGCATTGAGGCAATGAGGGAACTGTCTCCTGATTATTCAACGAAAAAAGGCTGGGAAGCGGCGCTCAAGCAGGCGTCTCTCACACCCGAAACGCTTCGTAAACAGATCATAGAAAATATGGCACGCAACATACTCATCGGTAAGGCTGCGGAAAAAGAGGGGCTGAAAGCCAATGAGAAAGCTATCGACGAACAGATAGCGTCCATAAAGAAAAACTCAGGGAAAGACAAGGATGGATGGAAACGCCTCCTGGCGTCTTACGGCGTTTCCGATGAGGACGGGCTCCGGCAGGTTTTGAAAGAACAGGATTTGAACAATCAACTCCGGGAAAAAATTGCGGGAACCAAAACCCCGTCCGAAGAGGAGATAAACGACTACATAAAGAAAAACGCCGCGAACTTCGCGGGCAGGGAATCGGCGCAGATACTGCTTACGGCTGAAGACGGTACAGAGGACGCGCAGATGAAGTTGGCGGGGAAAATTCTTGCCGAGCTGAAAAAGGGCGCCGATTTTGGCGCGCTCGCTAAAAAATATTCACGGGATACGGCTTCTGTAAATCAGGACGGCATGGTCGGCTGGTCCTCGCTTGCGAGTGTGAAACCGCCTCAGCAATATACCGACGCGCTTAGCAAGCTGAAAAAAGGCGAGCTTTCCAGCCCGGTCAAATCGGACCTCGGCGTACATATCATCAAATGTCTCGATATATTTGAGCCGAAAGGCGAGGTGAAGCCCGGCGATATTCCAAAGCAGATAGATGAGGCGCTCAAAAAGCAGGCGGTACAAGCGTCCGGTCAGGCCGTGTATCAGGAATACGTCAATAAACTCTACAGCGACGCGAAAATCGAGATACATACTATGCCGAAAAACGTATCGTATGGCATATAGCGCATAGCGCATAGAGAGCGAATAGAGGGTATGTAGGACAGAGGGGAGTCTTATACGTGAAAAAGCATACTAAGAAAATGACAGGCATATTTGCCTTTGTTATGGGCATTACCATCATCGGCACGACGTCATTGGCAAGCGCCGAGGAAGATTACGAGCCTGATCTCCTCGCCGGCATATTCCATGAAGAACTGACATTCAGCCCGGCTTCGGCAACTTCAATCAACAATGGTTCGCTGACGACAAACTATGTCATCCTGCCGCAGATCAATTTTGCCAATATGGGAACCATTGAAAACACGCTGCCGCTGTACGAATATACGGTCAGGAACGACAGCTTCACGTTCTGGAGCGGCATCGAAGGTTCGTACGTAGACCTGATTGATTCCGCCATAGCGCCGCATAATATGCCGAAATATGACATAGGTACGGTCAAGGTAAACCCCTCGTTCGCGTGGGCTTCGGCTGCTGATGAAAGCGCCGGGGCCGATAAAACGGCGGTGTGGGGGAATGTGATCGGGATTGTCGCGGGCGGTTCGGAAACCTCACTCGGTTGGCAGCTCTTAACGGAAGAAAGGACGTGGCCGGTAGGGAGCGGCTACACCGGGTTTAAGACGATATATTCCCAAATGGATCCGGCGGACGATACAGCCGTTGACGCCTACGGGAATACGGTAGGCGAAGCCGGCTATTGGGTAGGTATGGGGTTCAAGCCCGGAAACATCACATTTGATGTGACCTTTGCCCGGTTCTCGCCGAAGGAGGATCAGCCGGAAGTCACCAATATCCGAAATGAAGTGGACGTGACAGCTATTCATGGCTACGGCGCGGACGCCAAAGTCCTCAACTCGGTGAAGGCGGGGGTCAACATCGGATTTGACGCCGCCGGGCCGCCCGTCGATCCTCCGGGAGGCGATGACGGCGGCACGGCATCACCGGGAGATTCGGAAAGCGGTACGACACCGCCGGGGAGTCCGGGAACCGGCACAGTATCGCCGGAAGACCGGGTAAGCGGGAAGGGCCAGTCGGGAGAGAATGATAGCGGTAAGCCGCCCGTCGTTCACCGGAGAGGCGGATACGGCGGAACCACGCCGGGAAACGATGGCGGTGTATCGGTATCGCAGGGAAGCCCGGAAACCGGCACAGTACTACCGGAAGTCGACGTCAATATGCCAACGGTCGACGACTTCACCGCCGAAAAATCGCCGCCGCACCCGGCACGGGCAGTGATAGAACCGGTCGATGACGGCTCCTGGAGCCTGCTTTCGCTGCTACTCCCGCTCATAGCTTTTATGACAGCTCTTGGCCTGATTCTGCTCATTTATTTCCTGGTTTGTAAACGCAAGAAGGACGACGACGGAGATGAAGACGCGGCGCGGTCATAGACAGAGATACGTCTAATATGGTAAGATAGTTCTACGCCGTTCCCGGACGGCGTAGAAATTTATTAGCTAATGTAAGGAGAATACAGACAACTATGCCTGACGCGGACCCTGACAGTTCATACCTGCTTCAGATACTGCTCTTGCTTGTGCTGATACTGATAAACGCCTTTTTCGCGATGGCCGAGATGGCCATGGTATCGGTAAACAGAAATACGGTCAGATCATTGGCGGAAGACGGCAATAAGCGCGCCGTCGTGCTGATGAAGCTGCTTGAACACCCGAATAAATTCCTCTCAACGATTCAAGTCTGCATCACGCTTGCGGGCTTTCTTCAGAGCGCTTCGGCAGCGACGGCGATGTCCGGTGATTTCGGCGGCTGGCTCGGCGGCCTCAGTATTTTCGGCTGGCAGATCAAATACAGTGTGCAGATCGCCGTGGTGCTTATTACGCTGGCGCTATCCTACTTCAACCTCGTGCTCGGCGAATTGGTCCCGAAACGCATCGCCCTGCATTACGCGGAAAGAATAGCCCTGCTCTCGGCGCGGCCCGTACGGTTCGTATCGCGTATCGCGGCGCCCTTTGTCTGGTTCCTCTCGAAATCCGTTTCTGTCGTACTGCGGCTGTTCGGTATCAGAAAGGATGAAATAGAGGAGACGTATTCGGAAGACGAGATACGGCTCCACCTCGCGGTCGGCGTTGAGACGGGCGTTATCGACGAGCCTTCGAAGGAGATGATTACGAGCGTGTTCGAGTTTGACGACAAGCTCGCGTATGAGATAATGACGCCGCGCACGGACATCTATATGGTGAGTATCAACGACAAGCTCGAAGACTATGTCGACGATATGTTGAAAAGCCGCTTTTCGCGCATACCGTATTACGATAAGGACAACGACGATATAGTCGGCGTCCTCTATGTGAAGGACTATATCATCCAGGCAAAAAAAGTGGGCTTTTCCCGCGTAAACGTAAAGAAACTGCTGCAGAAGCCGTTCTTCGTCCCGGAGACGAAGAATATTGACGACCTCTTCCATGTATTGCAGGAAAGCCGCATCCATATGGCCTTCCTCGTCGATGAGTATGGCGGCGTTTCGGGCCTCGTCACCACGGAGGACATCGTCGAGGAGATTTTCGGCGCCATCGACGACGAATACGACGATTCGGAACCGAAGCTTCAGGAAGTGGGCCCGAAGGTATACCGGATAGACGGCGGTTTTTATCTCGACGATTTGAACGACGAATTGGGTCTGAATCTCGCGTCCGACGATGTGGAGACCATAGGAGGCCTGCTGATGGACTCCATCGGCGAAATCCCCGACGATGACGACGAGGAGAAGCAGGTGGTTGAAATAGACGGCAACCGCTTCACGGTCGAATCGTGGAACGAACGGCGTATCGACAAAGTGCTGCTTGAGATAGCGGCGGCCCGGACGGATACGGAACCGCAGGGGGAGGGCGAAGGATAAGTGCAGAGCAATGATATAGCACGGACGGTCATGGGCACGGACGGCGTACTCGCCCTCGCCGGCGGCCGGTCAAAGGGGATCCGCATCGCAAATTCCGAAAAAGGGTTGCATATAGATATACACGTGATACTGAAATTCGGCGTACGCATACCCGAGACAGCGTGGCAGCTGCAGCAACGGGTAAAGGAAGCCATCGCGGTTCCCGGCGAGGGATCCGACGGCGCCGAAATAGAGAAAATCAATATTCATATACGCGGCATTCGGGCGGTGTGAGGCGAATGGATACGAACGATACGAAACTGACAAACAGACGCAGACGCGCCGCGCGGGAATTTCTCATGCAGCTCGTCTATCAGATGGGGATGACAAATGATTTTTCCGATGCCGCGCGCAAGACGTTTCTTGACGAACACGCGACGGAAATCACTTCCGCGTGTCCCGATTTCAAGTATTTCAACCATTACCTCGCCGCGGTGACCGGGAACCTCACCGAAATTGACGAGATAATTCAAGACGCGAGTGAACATTGGAAGATTCGCCGGATAGCGAAGGTGGATCTTGCCATACTCAGGCTTGCCGCCGCGGAGATGTTGTACCCGCAAGCGAAAAACCCCATACCCCGCAAGGTTTCGATAAACGAAGCCGTAGAGCTCGCGAAAAAATTCGGCGGGGATAAATCGCCGGCGTTTGTCAACGGCGTTCTCGGAAAGATCGCGGACAGATGAGGCCTATAAAAGTCAGCCAGATAAATGCCTATATCAAACGCATACTCGGCAGCGACCCCGTGCTGTCAAACGTCTCCGTATCCGGTGAAATCTCAAATTGCCGCCACCATTCGAACGGGCACGTCTATTTTACGCTGAAGGACGAATACGCCGCAATCAACTGCTTCTTGCCGTCAACCGTACTCGGCCAGCTGCGGTTCCCGATAGACGACGGGCTCGAGGTGGTGGCGCACGGCTATGTGAACGTCTATGAAAAGGGCGGCTCCTACTCGCTGAATATCAGGAACATCACGGTTGAGGGCGCCGGCAACCTCGCTGGGGCTTTTGAACTCTTGAAAACCAAGCTGCGCGGGGAGGGACTGTTCGACGCGGCGCACAAACGCCCCTTGCCGTTCTTCCCGAAGGTCATCGGTATCGTGACGTCTCCGACCGGAGCGGCCATCGAGGACATGATAAAGATCATTACGACGCGGAACGACTATGCGGACATCGTACTCTATCCTTCTCTCGTACAGGGCGAGGGCGCGGCGGCCGAAATCGCGGTCGGGATAGAATATTTCAACGGGATTGCCCCGGACTCGCGCAGCCAGGCGGTTCCGCGGCCCGATGTGATACTCATAGGCCGCGGCGGGGGCAGCATAGAGGATCTGTGGGCGTTCAACGAAGAGCTGCTCGCGCGCGCCGTCTACGCGTCGGAGATACCCGTTGTTTCGGCGGTCGGTCATGAGACGGATGTAACCATCACCGACTTTGTCGCTGACGTCCGCGCCGAAACGCCGACGGCCGCGGCGGCGCTTGTGGCGCCCGATACGGGGGTCGTACGCGCGGAACTTGCGTATAGGAAAGAGAAACTATGCGGCAACTCCCGGGCGACTGTGGCATATTTCCGCGAACAAACCGGGGCGCGGGATGTATCCCGGTTGATTTTTACGGCGCAGAACCGCATCGACGGGCTTCGCCGGTATGCTCGCGGCTCTGTTGACGGGCTTTTCTCAGCGGCGAAGAGCCGGCGCAGGGAACTTCTCCACAAAACCGAATTGCGCTGCGAACGTTTGCGGGCCTCCGACCCGTCGCGCATAATGGCGCTCGGATACGCCGCGGTAACGAATGAAGCCGGGACGCTGATACGTTCCGTCGCCGCGCTGGAAACGGGCGGCGACGTACAGGCGACATTTGCGGACGGCACAGCGAAGATGCGGGTAGCTTCGGTGGAAGCTCATGAATTATAATAGATATATGACGGACGGAGGGAACTATGGCGGATAAGGAACTGACCTTTGAAGAAGCGTATGAAAAACTCGAGGCGTGCTCAGAGGGCGCGTCGAAAGAGGGCATGACGCTCGAGGAGACGATACGGGCGCTCGAAGAGGGCGTAAAATATTATAAGCTCTGCATCCAGCTGCTCGACAATGCCGAGCAACGCATTATACGAATCGAGAAAGATGCGTAAGGACGCGGAATACGGGCGCTATAAAAGCGCGGTTGACGAGCATCTGCTCGATTTCATCCCGGACATCGACCGTAACAGCGATACGCTCTATGAGAGTATGTGTTACAGCCTGACGGCCGGCGGGAAACGTATCCGGCCCGTACTGACGCTGGCGGCCTGCGACCTGCTCGGCGGCGATACGGCGCAGGCGTTGCCGTACGCGTGCGCGGTGGAATACATCCATACCTACTCACTGATACACGATGATTTGCCGGCGATGGACAATGACGATATGCGCCGCGGCAAACCGACGAACCATAAGGTCTACGGCGAGGCGGTCGCCATACTTGCGGGGGACAGCCTGCTGACCTGCGCTATGGACGCCATGCTGAAAGATATGATGCTGTATTTCGACAAGCCGCAGGAATTGGCGCGTCGTATACGCGCCGCGAATATCATTGTCAAGGGCAGCGGCATACGCGGCATGATAGGCGGGCAGATTGCGGATATTGAGGCGGAAGAACGAAAGGTCTCGCCCGAACTGCTCGACTATATCCACCTGAATAAGACGGCCGCGCTGATAGTGTCGGCCCTGCTTGCGGGCGCTTACGTAGCGGGAGCGGAGAGGGCGCAGCTCGAAGCGCTGTCCGTTTTCGGTGAGAATCTCGGCCTCGCGTTTCAGATCGCGGACGATCTCCTCGATGTGATAGGCGATGATACGAAGATGGGAAAGAAAAGCGGGCAGGACGCCCACCACCATAAAGCGTCCTATCCGGCGGTTCACGGTTTGGCGCGCTCGGAAACCCGCCTTGCGGAATTGACCGCCGCAGCGGCTAACGCGCTCACGCCGTTCGGGGAGAAAGCCGGTTTTCTCGCGAATATGGCGAAGGCCCTCGCTTCACGCACCGCGTGAACATACGGAAAAGAAACAGAAAAAAGTTTACCGAGGTATATTACATGCTGAAAAAGACTATCACCGAATATGATTTCCCGAATGACCTGGCATCTCTGTCTGTCGATGAGTTGCAGATATTGTCGTATGAAATCAGGGATTTTCTTATTCACAGCATAGCTGAAACGGGCGGCCATCTTGCCTCAAACCTCGGCGCCGTAGAATTGACGATTGCGCTGCACCGCGTATTTGACCCGGCGAAAGACAAAATCATCTGGGATGTCGGCCATCAGTCCTATGTGCACAAGATTCTGACGGGGCGCGCGGACCGGTTTAAGACGCTGCGCAGTTACGGCGGTATCAGCGGCTTTCCGAAGACCTGCGAAAGCGATACCGACGTATACGGCAGCGGGCACAGCAGCACGTCCATATCCGCCGCGATGGGGCTTGCCGAAGCGCGCGATATTTTGAAGCAGGACCACGAGGTGATTGCGGTCATAGGGGACGGCGCCATGACGGGCGGCCTCGCATACGAGGGGCTGAACAATGCCGGCAGCCGTAAAACGAAGATGATTGTCGTGCTGAACGACAATCAGATGTCCATTTCCCCGAATACGGGCGGCATGTCGCAACATCTGAGGAAGCTGCGGTCATCCCAGCGGTATCTGGAGATGAAGAAGGCGCTGTCCCGCGCGATCCCCCGCATACCGGCCGTCGGTGAGCCGTTGCACCGCGGAATCGACCGCATACGCGATATGGTGCGCGCGGCTGTCATATCCGAATCCATATTCGAGGATCTCGGCTTCACCTATTACGGTCCTGCCGACGGGCATAATATCGTTGAGATGATGCAGTTTTTTGAGCTGGCCAAGACGATAGACGGCCCCGTACTGATTCACGTCATGACGAAAAAGGGCAAGGGTTACCGGAATGCCGAACGCGAACCCGATAAATTCCACGGCATCGGACCCTTTGATTCCGAAACGGGGCGCGAATCGTACCGGGCGGACGCAAAGAGCTGGTCAGCCATCAGCGGCGAAAAGGTTTCCGAATGCGCCGCGCGGGACGGCGGAGTCGTCGCGATTACGGCCGCGATGACGGACGGAACGGGATTGACGGAATTTGCGAAAACATACCCGGAACGCTTTTTCGATGTCGGCATAGCCGAGGAACACGCGGTCACCTCCGCGGCAGGGCTTGCGCTCGGCGGCCTGCGGCCCTTCGTGTTCTGTTATTCGAGCTTTCTGCAGCGCGCTTACGACCAGATACTCATGGAAGTGGCCTTGCAGAAGCTGCCCGTGATTTTCATGGTAGACCGCGCCGGCTGTGTGGGGCAGGACGGCGAAACGCACCACGGCCTGTTTGACTTGTCCTATCTCGGCCATATGCCGAATCTGACGATATACGCTCCGGCGGACGCGGACGCGCTCAGACGCGCTGTCGACGCGGCGCTTGCCAATGAGGGCGGCCCCGTCGCCATCCGGTATCCGCGCGGCGTACCGGCTGCTCTGGATTGGGGCGCTCTACGCGACGGAGACCATGCGGTTTTAGAAGCAAAGGCCGATTCGGAGACCCCCGGTGACGACGCCCTTCGAACCCTGCGTCCCGGCGCGGACGCGGCGCTGCTCGCGGTCGGCGGCATGACGCCCGTCGCGCTCGAAGCCGCAGGGCTGCTTGCCGAAGCGGGTATTGACGCGCGCGTTATCGACGTGTT
>JAITEX010000180.1 GCA_031281765.1 Eubacteriales Family XIII. Incertae Sedis bacterium
GCGCGTTTCGAGGGCATAGAGCAAAAGATGGTGCAGGGCGTACGCCGCGATTACCTGAAGCTGTTGTATGCGGAGGGCGATACGATGTACGTCCCCGTCGACATGATGAAGAATGTCCAGAAGTATATCGGCGGCGGCGAGGAACACCCGAAGCTGAACCGGCTGTCGAGTCCCGAGTGGAAGAAAACAAAGGCGCGGGCGAAAGCCGCGATAGCCGAGATGGCGTCGGAGCTCGTGGAGCTCGCGGCATTCCGTAAGAGCGCGCCCGGCTTTGCCTTTGCCCCGGATACGCCGTGGCAGCGGGAGTTCGAGGACAAATTCCCCTACGAGGAGACGGGCGACCAGCTCAAGGCCATCGAGTCCGTGAAACGGGATATGGAAAAACCCGAAGCTATGGACCGCCTGCTGTGCGGCGATGTTGGCTACGGCAAGACGGAAATCGCGCTGCGCGCCGTATTCAAATGTGTGGACAACGGCAAGCAGGCGGCGATCCTCGTGCCGACGACCATACTCGCGGGCCAGCATTTCAAGACCTTCACAGACCGCTTTGACGGGTTCCCGTTCAATGTCGAGGTACTGTCGCGGTTCCGGTCGGCCGCGGAGCAGAAACGGACGGTCTCCGCGATAGAGCGCGGCACGGCGGATATTATTATCGGAACGCACAGGCTGCTTTCAAAGGATGTGAAATTCCACGACCTCGGCCTGCTTATCATCGACGAGGAACAGCGTTTCGGAGTGCGCGACAAGGAAAAGATAAAACGGATAAAACAGAACATCGATGTGCTGTCCATGACCGCGACGCCGATACCGCGTACACTGCATATGTCGCTTATGGGCATACGCGATATGGACGTGATTGAGGAACCGCCCGAGGACCGGTACCCCGTGCAGACCTATGTATCGGAGGAGAGCGACGAGGTGGTGCGCGAGACGATAGTGCGCGAGCTCGGCCGCGGCGGGCAGGTCTACGCGGTGACGCCGAGAATCGATATGATCGACCGCGTTGCGGCCGATATTATGCGCCTCGCGCCGGACGCGCGGGTTGCCGTCGGCCACGGCCGCATGCGGGAACGGGAGTTAGAGGACGTGATGATAGATTTCGTCGCGGGCGAGTATGATGTGCTGATCTCCACGACCATTATCGAATCCGGCATCGATATACCGAACGTGAATACGATACTCATATTCGACGCCGACCGGTTCGGGCTGTCGCAGCTCTACCAACTGCGCGGCCGGGTCGGCAGGACGAACCGCGTCGCGTTCGCCTATCTGCTGCACCGGAAAGGGAAGGCGCTTACGGAAGTTTCCGAAAAGCGGCTGCGCACGATACGCGATTTTACGGAATTCGGCGCGGGGTTCAAGATTGCCGTGCGTGACCTCGAGATACGCGGCGCCGGGAACCTGCTCGGAGCGCAGCAGCACGGCCATATGGCGGCCATAGGCTATGATCTGTACGCGCGGCTCGTAGAGGACGCGATAGCGGCGGTGGGCGGGGCGGCGCCGGAGCCCGAAAAGCCGGAGGTCTTTATCGATGTAGATATTCCGGCCTATATCCCCGACTATTATATAGAGGACGAATCCGCGAAGCTTCAGGCGTACCGTAATATCTCGCTTGCGCGAAGCGCGGAGGACGAGAGGGATATTATAGGCGAGCTTGCAGACCGGTTCGGGCCGGTCCCCGAAAGCGTGAAGAACCTTATCGCGGTGGCGCGCGTCCGCTCGGCCGCGGAGCAGCTCGGCGTCACGCGCGTGACGGAATACGGCGGCGATTTGCTCCTGATGCGCGGCAGGGAAACGGTAGCGAAGGTATTTGCGCCCACGGGCAGGGAGCGCCTGAATAAGTCGCTTGAATCGATGGCCCAAATGGGCAGCTGAGCCGAAATGTCATAATTGCGCCGAGATGCACCCAAATAATTATGATATACTTAATGCGGCTTAAAAAACAAAAAACAAGGGTACGAAAAGGATTATAAATATGAAAACAAGAAACATCGCACGATTAACACTGTTTGCCTTATGCGCTGTCCTTATCGCGGGAGCGGTATTGGCGGGCTGCGGCAAGAGTTCATCCGAGAAAGACGGGAACGCGCTTCTCGCCACGGTGGACGGCCATAAAATATTCGAGGAGGACGCGCGTCAGTTCGCGGCTCTCTTCCTGCTCGAGCAATACAATTATCCACTTGACCAATTCCCGGAGAGCGAGCGCGAAGAAATCGTCAACAGATCCATCCTGAATATCATGATCGACGACTGGCTTATCCGCGAACAGATGAAGGAAGCGGACGTCATTACGAAGGATGTACAGAACCAGATAAAAGAGGGCATTACCTCCATCAAGCAGGACGAGACGATAGGCCCGAGCATCACAAGCCTGAAAATCACGGACGAAGCCATAGAGGATTACTTCAAGTATAGCTTTTACATGAGGGCCTATATGGACAAAATCAACGAAGAGACCCCCGTAACCAACGGCGAGGTTCAGGCGTACTATGATAAGAACAAGGACGATGCGTCGCTCGCGAGCGTGTTCAAGACAGCGCCGTCGGTCAAGGTCAGCCATATCCTTATCAAGGATGAGGAGCATACGGCCGCGAAAAAGGCCGAAGCCGAAAAAATCTTGAAAGAAGCCAAGGACGGCGCCGATTTTGCGGAGCTGGCGAAGAAATACAGCGAAGATGACGGCAGCAAAGAGAGCGGCGGGGACGTCGGCGAAGTGACGAATAACGGGCAGATGGTACAGGCGTTTCAGGACGCCGCGCTCGCGCTTACGAAGAACGGCGAACTGAGCGATATTGTCGAGACCGAGTATGGCTTCCATATACTCAAGGCTACCTCGAACCCTGTGGCGGAAAAAGCGAAGACCCTCGAGGAGGCCAAGGACGACATCATCAAATACATCCAGAGCGACAATCTGGCGATTGAGGTGGAAAAGCTGCGCGAAAAGGCAAAGATAACGTATGACAAGGGGCTTCCGCCGACCGACGAGTCAGAGTCCGGGTCTGAGGCTGAGGCTGCCGCGGATGAGAGCGCGGCTGACAAGCCCGCGGGCGAAGAACCGGCAAGCGAGGGGTGAAAACCGATGGCTTCAGCCGGGTTTACCGATAAACTGATAAACATAGAGCCGTATATTCCGGGCGAACAATCAGCTTCGCCCGGTCTTATTAAACTGAATACGAATGAGAACCCCTTCCCGCCGTCACCGGCGGTCAGCGCCGCCATCGCGCGGGTCAGCGGGGATGAACTCGCGCGCTATCCGGCGCCCGACGCGGACAAGCTGTGCGGCGCGCTTGCGGAATACTACGGGGTCGCGCGGGAGCGCGTGTTCGCCGCCAACGGCTCGGATGAGGTGCTCGCGTTCGCGTTTCGGGCGTTTTTCAACGCGGAGCTGCCCGTGCTGTTTGCGGACGTCACCTATACGTTCTATCCCGTCTGGTGCAGACTCTTCGGCATACCGTATGGAGAGGTCCCCTTAACGGCGGATTTTCGCATCGATGCCGGGGGGTATCTGCGGGAAAACGGCGGCATCGTTATCAGCAATCCGAACGCGCCCACATCGCTCGCCGAAGATAGTTCGCTGATAGAAAGCATTGTCCGGAGGAACCAAGGCAGCGTCGTCATCATCGACGAGGCGTACGCGGAGTTCGGCGCGCAGAGCGCGCTGCCCTTGACGGAGAAATACGAAAACCTGCTCGTGACGCGGACGTTTTCAAAATCGCGCGCGCTGGCGGGACTGCGTATCGGCTACGCGATCGGGAGCACAAAGCTCATTGATACGCTTGCGACGGTCAAGAACGCCTTCAATTCCTATACGCTCGACCATGTCGCGATAGCGGCCGGCGTCGCGTCCCTCGCGGACGACGCGTATTACCGCGCGAAGATAGAAGAGCTTACCGCTATCAGGGACACTTATGCGGAACTCCTCCGGGGTCTCGGCTTCGAGGTGTTGCCGGGCAAGACGAATTTTCTGTTTATACGACACCCGGACATCAACGCTGCGGACCTCAGCGCGTATCTTGCGGAAAAGAATATACTCGTACGGCATTTTAAAACGCCGCGCATCGAGGAGTATCTGCGCGTGACGGTCGGTACGGAGGGACAGATGCGGGCGTTTACCGACGCGGTGCGGGCGTACAGAGGTATACTATAAGGGACTGAAAGGAAAGAAGGCATGATACTCTTTGACAATATCACGCTTATTAATCATGACGGAACGGTAGAGCCCCACGCCTATGTCGGCGTGGAAGGCGCGCAAATCGCCTTTGTCGGCAAGGAACGGCCCGCGGGCAGCTTTGAGCGCGTGATAACCGGATGCGGCCGCATACTGCTTCCGGGTTTCTACAACGCGCATGCGCATTCACCGATGACGCTGATGCGCGGCTACGGTGAGAACCTGAAACTCGACAGATGGCTGAACGACCGCATATTCCCGTATGAAGCCGAACTGACGGGCGAGGCCGTCTACCGCGCGACGAAGCTTGCGCTTGCGGAATCCTTTCGAAGCGGCATCGTTTCGAGTTCGGATATGTACTATTTCTGTGATGACATGATACGGGCGGCGTCCGAAACGGGGGCCAAGATGAATGTCGCGCGGGCCCTCGTCATGTTCGACGACCGTGCGGATCCCGCTGCGGACAAGCGCTATAATGAAGCGCTCTATACCTATAAGCATTTCCACGGCCGGGACGAAGGCCGCATACTCGTGGACTACGCGCTTCACGCGGAATATACGTCGACGCCGGCCTTGGTCAGCGCCATCGCGTCGCTTGCGAAGGAGACCGGTACGCGCGTGCAGGTCCATGTTTCGGAGACGCGGGCGGAGCACGAGGAGTGCAAGGCGCGTCACGAAGGCAAAACGCCCGTGCAGTATCTCGCGGATCTCGGGCTGTTCGATACGCCCGCCGTCTGCGCTCACTGCGTCTGGGTCGAAGATGAGGACCGGGTCATTATGCGGGAAAAGGGCGCGACCGCCGTTTCCTGCCCCGTCAGCAACCTGAAGCTCGCGAGCGGCGTCTGCGATGTGCCGGCGCTTTTCGCTGCGGGCGTACCGGTGGCCATCGGTACGGACAGCGTCGCGAGCAACAACAGCCTGAACTTCATCGAGGAGATGAAATTCTTCGCGTTGCTGAACAAGGAGCGCCACGGAGACCCGACTGCGGTCACGCCGGCGGAGACTCTGTTCGCGGCCACGCGGGCGGGGGCTTTGTGCCAGGGGCGCGCGGACTGCGGCATGATAGCGGAGGGCTGCCGGGCGGATATTATTCTCATCGACGCCTCGGGGCCGCATATGACGCCCGTCTATGACGCGTGCACGAATGTGGTATACTCCGCGTCGGGCGGCGATGTCTGCCTGACGATGATAGACGGCAGGATAGTCTACGAAAACGGCGAATATATGACGATGGATATTGAAAAAGTGAAAGCCGAGGCCGCGGAATCCGCCTATGCGATTGCGGAGGAAGTCAATGGCTAAAAAGACCTTTTTCTACGGCGCGATGGTACTGACGGGGGCCAGCATCCTCTCGAAGCTGCTCGGCGCCATATTCCGGATACCCGTGACGAATCTCATCGGCCCCGAGGCCATGGCCTATTATCAGGCGGTCTATCCCATCTATGTGATACTGCTGACCGTGTCAATCGCGGGCTTTCCCGTCGCTATCTCGCGCACGGTGTCCGAACGGCTGACCTTCGGCGACCACTACGGCGCGCACCGCGTGTTCAAAATATCATTGGTCATTATGGCGCTGCTCGGTACGGTTTCCATGGTCATCATGTGGCTTATCGCGGAACCGTTGTCGCAGCGGCTCGGGGATTTGAGCGGGGCGGTCTACGGCATGAAGGCGATTGCGCCCGCGCTGCTCTTTGTAACGGTGATTGCCGCGTTCCGCGGCTATTTCCAGGGCATGCAGAATATGCGGCCGACGGCGGCCGTACAGGTGACGGAGCAGCTCTTCCGCGTTATCACGGGGCTTACCTTCGCGGCGATATTTGTCGGCAAGAGCCTTGAGTACGGCGCCGCGGGCGCCACCTCGGGCGCCACCTTCGGCGCGCTCGCGGGTTTGGTTCTCATGCTTATCATCTATGCGGCCAAAGTGCGTCAGCCGGGCTTCCGGGAGGAGATAGCGCACAGCCGCGAACTGTTCAGGAGCAGCGAACAGCCGCTGTCGAAGGTGCTGAAGGCGCTCTTTTCGATAACGATCCCGATTGTGATAGGCGCGCTCGTCATGCCGATGATGAACAGCCTCGACCTCGCCATCGTCGCAAACCGCCTGACGGATACGGGCTGGGACCCGAGTGAAGTGCGCAGTATGTACGGGCAGCTGTCGGCAATGGCCGGCGCCATTATCAATCTGCCGCAGGTCGTCACGCAGTCGATTGCGATCAGCCTTGTCCCCACCATTATCAGCGCGTTCAAAACGCGGGATCACGAATTCCTCGGCAGGAACGTCTCGATCAGCGCGCGCATGACGATGCTCATCAGCCTGCCGTGCAGCGTGGGCGTTTTCGTGCTTGCGCGGCCCATTATGCTGTTGCTCTATCCCCGGTATCCCGATGATGCGATGGCGGCCGCGCCGAGCCTCATGATCCTGGCCGTCGGTATCGTATTCCTGACGGCGATACAGACGATGACCGCTATCCTGCAGGGTGTGGAGCGGCAATGGAGGCCGATGGTCAATCTGTTAGCCGGCGCCGTGGTCAAGGGGATACTTACCTTTACGCTGACGGGCATCGTGGCGGTCAATATCCGCGGAGCGGCTGCCGGTACGGTTGGCGCCTATATGGTCGCGGCATTCCTCAATTATCGCGCCATTAAGAAATACGCGGGTATCACGGTCGAATGGCGGCTTGTGGTCGTGCGTCCGCTCATCTCCGCCCTCGTCATGGGCGGCTGCGCGTTCGGCGCGTATAAGCTCTGTATGACAGTGGCCTCGGGCAGCCTTTCCCTGCTGAACGCCAACGCGTTTGCGACCCTCGCGGGCGTGGCCGTCGGCGGCCTCGTCTACGTCATCATGGTTTTTGCCACGGACGCGATTTCGCGTGACGAGCTTGCCATGCTGCCAAAGAGCGGCGGCCTTGTCCGGATTTATGACAAATTATCGCGAAGCCGTCGCAAAGGGCGGTAGCCAGGCTATCCATACCACAAAAATAATGAAATTTCAACACTTTTTTTTCGCATAAAGTGTTGACATGCCGTGAGAAAAGTGATTAAATAAGTTGAAATGTTTGTAATAAGAGTATTGTGAAAGAGAGCAATAAAGGAGGTTTATTCGTGAATAAAGCAGAATTGATTTCAACCCTTGCCGAAAAGACGGGTAATACGAAAAAAGACGCGGAAGTTTTTGTAAGTGAGTTCCTCGACATCATTCAGACGGCGCTCGTCAAGGGTGACAAAGTTCAGCTCATAGGATTTGGCACGTTCGAAACCCGCAAGACAGCGGCGAAGCTCGCGCGCAACCCGCGCAAGCCGGAAGAGGTCATCAAGGTTCCCGCCGGCACGGCCCCGCGCTTCAAGCCCGGAAAGGCCCTGAAGGACGCGGTCAACAAGAAAAAGTAGTTTTGTACCGATAATAAATCAGGCTGCCCCGTATCCGGAGCAGCCTTTTTTATAGGGAACAGGAAAATGAGAGTCGATAAGTTTCTGAAAGTATCGCGGATAGTCAAGCGCCGGACCGTCGCCAAAGAAGCCTGTGACGCGGGCCGCGTCAGCGTGAACGGGCGAACGGCCAAGGCCGGCAATGAAGTAGCCGCCGGCGACGAAGTCGCCGTGCGTTTCGGGACGTCCGCGCTGCGCGTCCGCGTCGTAAGCGTCGCTGAAAACGTCAGGAAAGAGGACGCCGCGGATATGTACGAGATTTTATCACGGGAGCGCTTCTGAGGCGTCAGACTGCGTGAGACAGATTGCGGCCCGGAGGCCGCAATGACGGGAGCGTTTCCGCACAGCCTGACATCTCCTCAGTCCGTGTAGCTTCTCATGCGGCGGATCGCGCGCAGGACGAAGTAGGTGAGCGCGACGTGCAGGGGGAATTGCGCGAGGTTGCTTCCGAAGCGGACGAGCGTAAAGACGCTGCCCGCCGAGCTTCCGTAGAGGAGCATAAGCCAGAGGGAATTCAGTCCGAGCACGACGAGGATCAGGTTCAGCGCCCATGCCGGGAGGACGCGCGTCAGTCGGACGTCCGGTCTGTTTTCGGGCTGACGGCTACCGGAAGAAAGCCTCGCCGGATCGTAGAGGAAGGCCGCAAAGATAAAGCCCGTCACCATCTCGCTTATCGCGAATAAGGGCATATAGCCGCCGCCGCTCCCCATCGTCGCGAAGTAGCCGAGGGTATCGCCCGCAAAGCCGAACGCAAGGGCCGCCCACGGGCCGTACAGCATGGCCGTCGCCGCATCGCAGAGATAGGCGAACGAAATCAGCTTGAATTGCGGCGTGAGGTAGATGGTCAGAAAGGGCAGGCCGAGTATGACGCGTATGGCGAGCAGCATGGCCATGACCGCGAGATGTTTGGTCGTAAAGACCTGTTTTAAGGAAAAGAATCCACGCATAATAAAAACCTCCTGCATGACAGTAACTACACTGACGAGGAAGTTCTCAGTGCAGTAGCGGACGCAATATTGCACCGCAGGCAGGCCATGCGGCCCCGCCGTTTCGTTTTCGGGCGACATCCCATCCCGAAACACTCCGCCGCGGTGGAAGTCCACCGTATCCGGCACGCGCAATATTTACTCTACTTCGAAAACACGAAAAGTTCTCCGCGTTTCGCTTTTGTGTCATTATAGTATCATTTTTTGTCGCGCAATGGAAGCGTTTTGCGGAACATGATAAGATAATATGATGTACACAGGAGGGATATATGGACCAGGAATTTTTGCCGCTGCTTTTTGCGGCTGACATTAATGTATACAGCGTGGCGCGCGCCTTTCACGAACGCTACGGCATCAAATCGACCGTCTACGGCAGAGCCGCGGGCGGTCCCTGCGCGGACAGCGCCATTATAGACTACACGAGCGTGGCGGACGCCGACGCGCCGGACACCTTGCTGCGCTTAGTGAATGAATTTGCTGCGGCCCATGCGGACAGGAAAGTGCTGGCGATAGGCTGCGGCGACAGCTATGTGCGCTCCATCTGCGAGCGAAAGCATGAGTTCGCGGAAAACGTCATCGCGCCGTACGCGGACTTCGCCTTGATTGACGAACTGACGAACAAGGAGACCTTCTATGCGCTCTGCGAGCGCGAGGGCATCGACTATCCCGATACGTTTATCCATACCGGCGACATGGCT
>JAITEX010000080.1 GCA_031281765.1 Eubacteriales Family XIII. Incertae Sedis bacterium
ACCTGCGTTGACCGGAGCCCCTCCGCATTGCGGGATTTTTCGGAATATGATGCGATAGCGATGGGTCCCGGCCTCGGGACGGACGATGAGACGGCGGGCGTTGTCAAAAATATTTTGGACAGCTATGACGGCAAACTCGTCGTGGATGCCGATGCGCTGAATATCATAGCCGCGCGTGGGCTGGCGACCGGGGGCAAAGAAAGGGGAGCGCGCGGATGCGGGCTCATCATAACGCCGCACCCGGGGGAAGCCGGCAGGCTGCTCGGCGTTTCGTCCGCGGACGTGAACGCGGACCGGAGCGCGGCGGCGCGTTCGCTTGCGGAGAGGTACGGCGCTGTCGCTCTGCTGAAAGGCCGGGGGACGGTGATTGCGCTGCCGGACGGGTATTATAAGGTCGGACCTTATATGGACGGCGGTCTCTACGAGAATCCGACGGGCAACCCCGGTATGGCGACCGCAGGCAGCGGAGACGTGCTGACGGGCCTTATCCTCGCCCTGCTCGGCCAGGGGCTTGACGTGGCGGACGCGGCTCTCGCGGGCGCATATCTGCACGGGCTTGCCGGTGACATCGCCGCGGAAGATAAAGGCGTTCACGGCCTTATCGCGTCCGATATACGGGAAGCCATACCGTACGCAATCAAATTCACCGTTTCAATCGATACTATGCTATGAAACGAAAACGTGAAAAAATAAAAGTAGGGTGGCGACGGACAGCGGTATGCGCGGGTTCCGGAGCGCTCGGCGCCGCATGTTTCTATGTGCCGGACGCCGCTTTTCTGCTGTGGATACTGCCCGTGCCGGCCTTAGCCCTGCTGTTTGCCGAGGGCGAGGGTAGCGGCCGGGATTCGCGGATTCGCGTCATAAAGCTCGTGGCCGCTTTTACTCTGCCGTTTTTCTTTTGTTCCTACCTTGTCGGGTTTACGATAGATGTGTATTTCCCGCGCCCCCTGATGCTCCTGCTCGACCTCGCGCTGATTCTCGTCGCGACACTCGTGCAGGGCCTGCCGCAGATGGTAGCTCTTGCGGTCGGCGTCCGGTTAAAGCTGCCGGCGCCGGTTCGCGCTGCTGCCGTCGCGCTGCTCTGGACTGTTGCGGAGTGGCTGACGACGATAGGACCGTTTGCCTTTCCCGTGCGGCTCTTCGCGGTAAGCCAGTGGAAGTTTGTGGCGGCAATCAAAACGTCTTCTCTGTTCGGGCAGCTGTTCATATCGTTTTTGATGGTATTCTTCGCAGCGCTGCTCGCGCTCTCGTACAATGAGTGGCGAAAGGACGCCCTCAAGCGGCGGCCGGCGGCGGCCTTGCTGATTGCGGCCTGCGCCGTATTCGTCATCAATATCGCGGCGGGAAGCATAGCGACGCGCAATTTTGCGGACAGCGGGGATGGCTTGCAGGGAACGGGCGCTACGGCTCCGGAGCTTTCCGAAAGCGCCGGCCGCACCATGCGCATAGCCGCGGTGCAGCACAATCAGCCGATTACGGATGATGACCGCCAGCGGTTTGAGCGCGCCTGTGAACAGGCCCGAAGCATACTCGAATCGGGCGACTACGATCTCCTTGTTTTGCCGGAGTCTACGGCGCAGTTTGTGAGAAGTGACAAGTACATGCAGGCCCGGCTTTCTGACCTCGCGAAAACCTTTGGTACGGATATTATTACGGGCGGCGCGCACCGCGTCTCCGGCGAACCTGCCGGCGAACAAACCTCACAGACCGGCGCAGGCGGTGAGGGCTCGGGCCTCGTCAACTTAGGCAAGGCCCGAAAGGACGGCGTCCTGCTCGAAAACGCGGTTCACCTGTTTACGAGGGACGGCGGGATGTCCGCATATTATTACGCCAAACAGCAGCTCGTGCCCTTCTTTGAAAACGGCAATATACAGAAGTTCTCGTTTCTGTCGGGCGATGAGCGCGGCGTCTTTGAGACCTCCTCCGGCCGCGTCGGCGCCATTGTCTGCTTCGAAAGCGTGTTGCAGCAGACCGTGCGCGATACGGTTCTGAGCGGCGCCGAAGTCATCGTCGTACCGAGCAACGACGCCTACCTCGGCGAGGAGATACGCAGGATGCACCTGTCTCAGGCCGTATTCCGCGCCCTCGAAACGGACCGCGCTGTCGTGCAGGTCGCGACAAACGGCATTACCGCCGCCGCCTATCCGGACGGCTCCCTTGTCTCCGTCCCGATGAACGAACAGACCATGCTTACCGCCGTAGTCCCCGTTTCAGGCAGCGAAACGCTCTACGTCAAGTACGGCAACCTCTGGATCCTCGTATGCGGAGCCTTGCTCGCGCTGTATATCGCCCTCTCTCACTTGAGGCTACGCCGAAAAACTCTCCTGGCCGCGTAGCAGGGAGAGAAAAAAGAATTGGCATTGAGCTGTGATATAATAACAGAGAAATCACCCAATTCACCTGGGTGTTTTTGTACGGACATGAAAGGAAGATATGACGGATAAAAAAGAGATACTCATAGTGCGGTACGGAGAAATCTCGCTGAAAGGGATGAACAAGCCGTATTTTGAAAAAGTGCTGCAGAGGCGCATAGAAAACGCGCTCGCGGATATTCCGGGCATTCGCGTCCGGCGCGACGCGGGGCTTATCGTCGTATCGGGTGAGGGCGAAGAACTGCCCGCTTCCGCGGGCGAACTGATACGCCGCCTTACGCGCGTATTCGGCATCTACTCCGTCAGCCCCGCTGTGCGGATAGAGAGCCGCGAGCTTGCGGACATCTTCGCGGCAGCGACAGAACTGATGGAAGCGCGGCTCGCCGGGCGACCCGAACGGCCGCTGACCTTCAAGGTATTCGGCAAGCGTTCGGACAAGCGCTATCCCGTGACATCGCCGGAACTGGCGGCGCTGACGGGCGAAGCCATTATTGAAGCGTTCGGAGACGCGGTCAAGGCGGATATGACGAACCCGCAGGTTTCGCTGAACGTCCATCTGCGCTCAGGCGAAGTCTTTCTCTTTGACGAGAAGGTGACGCTGCACGGCGGTATGCCGATCGGCACGAACGGCAAGGGCATGGTCCTGCTTTCGGGCGGCATCGACAGCCCCGTCGCGCTGTGGCTGATGGCGAAGCGCGGCATGTCCGTCAGCGCTGTGCATTATCACTCCTATCCGTATACGAGCGGCCGCGCGAAGGAGAAGGTCGAAGAACTCGCGCATATCCTCGCGGGCTATACGGGGACCTTTACGCTGCATGAAATCAATCTGCTTCCCGCACAGGAGGCCATTGCCGCGCATTGTCCGGAAAGCCTGATGACGCTGCTCGTGCGGCGCTTTATGATGAAGATAGCGGAGCGGCTCGCTCTGGCAAATGCGTGCAATATGCTTGTGACGGGCGAGAGCCTCGGCCAGGTGGCGAGCCAGACGGCCGAATCGATATACGTCACTGACCGGGCGGTGACGCTGCCCGTTATGCGGCCGCTTATCGCGCTGGACAAGACGGACATCATGGACATCGCGCGTGAAACAGGGACCTATGAGAAGTCCATCGAACCGTACGAGGACTGCTGTACGGTCTTTTTGCCGCGCCATCCCGCGACGAAACCGACGCTTGCGGAAGTGGAGGCGGCGGAAGCCGCCATCCCGGGCCTTGAGGGACTGATAGCGGACCTCGCCGCGTCGGCGGAGCGGGCCATTATCCGGCCATAGGCGGTACGTACGTATTGTATTTTGGTTTATTTGTGATATACTTTATCTAACAGAGTTGCCCGTGCCGTTTGCGGCGTTTCGGGGACCAGGAGTCGGCGTGATCCGGCTCCTAACTATTTTGGTGACATTATGAATTTGAAACAACCGTTGACTGTCAGCGAGCAGTTGTTGAAACTGAAGGAACATGGGCTTGTCGTTGAGAGCGACCAAGAGGCTAAAGAACTGTTATCGCGAGTCAGTTATTACCGACTGTCTGGCTACGGTCTTCAATTTAGAATTTCCGCATCTTCAAGTAAATATTGCGCAGGGACGACTTTGGTACAAGTTTTAGATTCTTATCTGTTTGATGAATCGCTCCGATCAATTTTTCGAATATATCTTGAGCGTATCGAAATCTATGCACGAACAAATATTGCGACTGGCTTTTCCCTCGCTAAATGTCGGGAAGAACCATGTGACGCGCATTATCATGATGCCAATTTTTATAATAAATCCGGGTATGATTTCATCATGAACAGCCTTGAGCGTGAAGAACGGCATAGCCAGGATTCACTATTCGTACAACACCACAAAAAACGCTATGAGAACAGGATGCCCCTCTGGGTAATGGCGGAACTGCTTTCTTTTTCAAATTTATCAAAGCTCTATAGCGCTATGTACACTTCCGAGCAGATTTCGATTGCAAAGATGATGCACACCAAACCCGCTACCCTGAGGAACCATTTACATTGCATGTCCACATTCAGGAATAAATGTGCGCATGGCGCAAGATTATATAATAGCAACTTCTCTTTCCCTGCAAAACTCGGGAAAAAATATCTTCAGAAAAATCCGGGCATCAAGACCAGTTCATTGTTTTCATACGTTATTGTTATGTTGCGTAGGCTACCTACCGTTGAGTATAGAAAGGCGCTCGTTGCCGAGATTGTCGCGTTGCTAAGCGAGTATGCAGACAGAATTGATCCTATCTTTATTGGATTCCCCGTGAATTATCTACCGTTGCTTTGGAACGAGACTCGATAGACTTTTTCACAGAAAACAAAAGTTAAGACTACGGAAAAGGAACCTATATAAAATAACGCATGCAGGTAAATATATTGAAGGATAATAAAAAATGACAAATACTAAAGCGGGGGAATGGTGAGATGACAAAGCCGCAGACCATAGGCGAAAACGGCGGGCTCTACCGCAAGCTTGCGCGAGTCGCGCTGCCCATTGCCATCCAAAACCTCATATCCGCGTCCCTGAGCCTCGTGGACAATCTTCTTGTCGGCAACCTCGGCGAGACAGAGCTTGCGACGGTCGGCCTGTCTACGCAAATCAGCGTCATATTCTGGATGATACTCTTTGGGTTCAACGGAGGGAATATCACGTATATGGCGCAGTTTTGGGGAAAGCGGGATCTCGTCAACCTGCGGCACGTCGCCGGCATCGCGGTCTCGGTCAGCTTCGGCGCCGGCGTGTTGTTCTTCTGTGCGTCGATGTTCATACCGCGCTATGTCCTGATGATTTTTACGGACATACCCGAAGTGCTTGAAATGGGTACGCCCTTCGTACGGGCCGGGGCGGTCATCTTTCTCATATGGAGCGTGACGGTACCGATGCAGGCCATGATGAAGTCGACCCAGCAGACGAAGATTCCGCTCTATATCAGCCTCGTCATATTCACGCTGAATACGCTGATCGGCCTCGTCCTGATCTACGGCTATCTCGGCATGCCGCGCATGGGCATAATGGGAGCGGTGACGGGCGTTATTATATCGCGCGTCGTGGAACTCGCCCTCTATATCATCGTAATATTCGGTCGGAAGAACATTCTGGCCGGACCTTTGCGCGATTTCTTCTCATGGAACAGGGAGCTGTTCGGGCGCGTTATCAAAAATTCGACCTTTACCACCATCAACGAATTTATGTGGAGCTTCGGCACCTCGCTGTACAACGCGGCCTTCGGCCGCATGGGTACGACCGCGTTCGCGGCGGTGCAGGCGGGCAATACGATATTGAACCTGTTCTCGCTCTTCTGCTTCAGCACGGGCGACGCGATGCTTATCCTTATCGGCGAGAAACTCGGCTCCGGCGAGCTCGACAAGGCGAAAAACGTCGCGAAGAAGCTTATCAAAATTACGATTATCATCGGCCTTGCGGCGGGGGTCCTCCTCTTTGTCGCGTCGCGGCCCATCACCTCCCTGTTTGAGCTGACGCCGCTCGGGGTCACCTACGCCGTGTCCATCCTGACGGTATACAGCTGCGTGCTGTGGCTGAAGGTATTCAACAGCGGCGTCATTACGGGGACGCTCAGGGCCGGCGGCGACACGCGTTTCGCCATGCTGACGGAAGTCTGCTGCGTGTGGCTTATCGGCGTGCCGAGCGCGTTCTTCTTCGCCCTCGTGGTAAAGCTTCCCGTCTACTGGGTGCTGCTCATCGTGCAGGCGGAAGAAATCATAAAGATGTTCATCCTCATCTATCGCGTCCGTTCGCTGAAGTGGCTTCGCGACCTCGTGCGGGACATAGACTGACTCCGACAGCAAATTAAGCTGAAATAAGAGCAAGTTAATCGATAAAATTTTAACAAATATCCTCTAAAGTAGTATAGAATAGATAGTCAATAGTTTTAGAGGAGGACCCAGGCTATGGATTTTACAGTAAAGCAAGAACATGAATTTGTAAGGCAGATGGTGCGCGATTTCGCGGCGGCGGAAGTAGAGCCGATCGCGGCGGACATCGACCAGGAACACCGTTTCCCGGAGGAAAACATACCGAAGATGGCCCGTTACGGACTGCTCGGCGTACCGTTCCCGAAAGAATGGGGCGGCAGCGGCGGCGATAACGTAGCTTATGCCATCACGGTAGAGGAACTGTCGCGCGTGTGCGCTACGACGGGCGTTATCTGCTCGGCTCATACGTCGCTCTGCGCGTGGCCTATATTTAATTACGGGACGGACGCTCAGAAAGAAAAATATCTGATTCCGCTTGCCAAGGGCGAGAAGCTCGGGGCTTTCGGGCTGACGGAGCCGAACGCGGGAACGGATGCGTCGGGCCAGCAGACAAAGGCCGAGGACAAGGGCGACCACTGGCTGATAAACGGCAGCAAGGTATTTATTACGAACGGCGGCTATGCGGATACCTTCGTGGTGATGGCCATGACGGACAAAGCGAAGGGCAACCGCGGCATCTCGTCATTTATCGTCGAAAAGGACTTCGAGGGATTTTCCGTCGGCAAGACGGAGGACAAGATGGGGATTTGCGGCTCGTCCACGACGGAGCTTGTATTCCGTGATATGCGGATACCGAAAGAGAATCTGCTTGGCGATGAGGGCCAGGGGTTCAAGGTGGCGCTGTCCACGCTTGACGGCGGGCGCATCGGCATCGCGTCGCAGGCGCTCGGCATCGCGCAGGGCGCGTTTGATGTGACCGTAGACTATATGAAGTCGCGCCGGCAGTTTGGAAAGCGGCTTGCCGATATGGAAGCGCTTCGCTTTGAGATGGCGGACCTGAAGACGCGCATTGACGCGGCCCGTCTGCTCATCTACCGCGCAGCCGACATGAAGGACCGTCACGAGAACTACGGGCCGATGTCCGCTATGGCGAAGCTCTACGCCTCCGAGACGGCCATGCACGTCACAACGAAGTGTGTGCAGATGCACGGCGGCTACGGTTACACAAAGGATTATCCCGTCGAACGCATGATGCGTGACGCGAAAATCACGGAGATATATGAGGGTACTTCGGAGGCGCAGAAGCTCGTAATTGCGGCTTCGGTTTTCGGAAAATAAGGCCGGGGGATTTTGTTTGTCAATTAACAGACGAAATGTCGGAAAACGTTAGAATTTTAACGTTTATAAAGATTCGAAAAAAGCTTGAATCCCGTCCGGAAATCGTTTATGATAACAGACAAGAGCAGTGTTTCACTCGCCCGTACCCCGAAGAAACAGGAGGAAATTATGGCATTTAAAATTATCGTTTGCGCGAAGCAGGTGCCGGATACGAATGAGATCAAAATAGATCCGGTCACCAAAACGCTGGTGCGGGAGGGAGTCCCGAGCATTCTGAACCACGATGACGCAAATGCGCTTGAAGAGGCTTTGAAAATCAAGGATATGTATCCGGACACGCATATCACGGTCATTACGATGGGCCCGCCTCAGGCAAAGAATATGCTCAGGGAATGTCTCGCAATGGGCGCGGATGACGCAGTGCTTGCGTCTGACAGGGCGCTTGGGGGTTCCGATACGTGGGCGACGTCAAACGCGCTCGCGGCCGCCTGCCGTAAGGTAGGGGAGTACGACCTCATATTTGCCGGTCGTCAGGCTATTGACGGGGATACGGCGCAGGTCGGCCCGCAGCTTGCGGAAAAGCTCGGCATACCCCAGGTCACGTACGTCACGGAATTCTCCATCGAAGACGATAGGACGCATATCACCGTAAAGCGCGCGCTTGAGGACGGCTATGAGCTTATCAAGATAAAGACGCCGTGTATGCTGACTGCCATCAAGGAACTGAACTCGCCGCGCTATATGTCGATCGGCGGTATCTATGACGCGGTAAGAAGAGATATACCGAGCTGGGGAGCCGCGGAACTCGGCGTCGACCCGGATAAGGAAGTCGGGCTGCTCGCCTCGCCGACGAATGTCTACCGTTCGTTCACGCCGGTACCCAAGGGCAAGGGTGTGACGATCGAAGGGGAAAGCGACAAGGACATCGCGGACAAGCTTATCATCGCCCTGAAGGCGAAGCACGCGATATAGGAGGAAAAAGGCCATGGCAATATCAATTATCAGAGAAAACTGCGTCGGCTGCAAACTGTGCATCAAAGCCTGCCCGTTTGACGCGATAGATATGGACGGCAAGATAGCCGTTATCAATGAGAAATGTACCTCATGCAAACAGTGTATCCCGAAATGTAATTTCGAAGCCATCCTTGACGATACGCCCGAAGAAGTCGCGGAAACCGTGGATCTCGGCGCCTATAAGAACGTCTGGGTATTCGCGGAACAGCGCCGGGGCGTGATGATGAATGTCGCGCTTGAGCTGGTTGGCGAAGGCCGCCGTCTCGCGCGCGAAATCGGAGACGGCGCAAAAGTCTATGCGGTACTCGTCGGCGACAAGGTCGAAGAGCTCGCGCAGGAATGCTTTGAATTTGGCGCGGACGGCGTCTACCTTATCGAACATGAACTGTTGAAGAATTATACGACGGACGGCTATACGAAGGTTTTGACGGACGCTATACGCCGGGATAAGCCCGAGATCGTCATCTTCGGCGCAACGCATATCGGGCGCGACCTCGCGCCGCGCGTCGCCGCGCGGCTGAACACGGGCCTGACAGCGGACTGCACGCGTCTTGACGTCAAAGTTTCGAGCTATATCGAATACGCGAACAAGAACACGACGCTCGACACCTCGGACCTCGACCCGAATTCCGATGACAAGGGGCTGAAGCAGACGCGCCCGGCCTTCGGCGGCAACCTGATGGCGACCATCGTCTGCCCGCGTACGCGGCCGCAGATGGCGACCGTACGTCCCGGCGTCATGACAAAGCGCGAGCGCAGACCCGGCCAGACGGGTGAACTGCTGCGCTTTGAGCCGAAGCTCACGGCGGGCGATATTCATGTCGACGTCGTCGAAGTCGTCAAGAGCATGAAGGAAATCGTCTCGCTGACCGATGCGGACATCATCTGCTCGGGCGGCCGCGGGCTCGGCGATCCGTCGGGTTTCGAGCTTATCAAAAAATTTGCCGACAAGGTCGGCGGCGTTGTCGGTTCGTCAAGAGCGGCGGTTGACGCGGGCTGGATAGACCATTCGCATCAGGTCGGCCAGACGGGCACGACGGTGAAGCCAAAGATATATTTCGCCTGCGGTATCTCGGGCGCCATACAGCATCTCGCGGGTATGCAGACGTCTGAACTGATTGTCGCGATCAACAAGGATCCCGGAGCGCCGATATTCGAAGTCGCCGACTACGGCATCGTCGGAGATCTGTACAAGGTCATTCCCGAAATCATCGAGGAGTGGGACAAGGCCGACGAGCTCTATGAGGCGACGCTTGACAGGAGCGACGACTAAGGAAGCTCGAGAGACGAATAAAAATAATGAGGCCGCGGGCGAATGCCCGCGGCCTTTATGTAATCGCAGGTTTTCAGCCCTGCGTTGGGGTGACACAGGGGGACAGTCCCCCCGTGTCGGATTGTATACAATTTAGCACAACGGAACCGTCCCCCTGTGTCAGGCGGCGGGTTTCCGTGGCGTCCGCACGCGGCGTCCGGCCGTTGGTCCGCCTTCGTCCGTCGGCGGTTGCGCCGGAGGATTGCTCGGATCAGTCGGCGGCGTCACCGGATCAGTCGGTGTGTCGGGTGGCGTAACCGGTTCGGCCGGGGGTTCCGACTCCTCTTTCTTGTTCGGGTCGTAGCTCGTATCAACCTTTTCGCCCGGCGCGACCGGGTATTTCCCGGGGTTCGGATTGTGCATGGGGCAGTAGTATTGCGGAGCCTGGCCGTCATCATCCGCGCCGTTGAGCGCCGAGAATGTTTTCTCCTCGGTGTTCTGGCACCACGGCGTTGCGAGGTAGCCGGAGTCGGTACATATGGTGACCGTTTCACTGCCGTACATGATTTTGCCCGGCGAGGTGCCTTTGATAAAGTAATCAGAATAGCCCCCGACGCTTGACTTTACGACATTTGCCGGCTTGTCCGGAAACTCACCCGCCTCCGTGCCATCCAAACATGCCGTCATAATCGTGCGCCAGAGTTTTGCCGCGTCGGACGAGGTGCCTTTCATATCGATGTTGATGTCGCCCCCCATCCAAACGGCCGCCGAGTATTCCGGCGTGAACCCGACAAACCAGAAGTCGTATTTTTCCGAGGTGGTACCGGTTTTGCCGGCCGTCGGTATGCCGGAGAGCTGCGCGTTTTTGCCGAGGCCGCTCGTAACGGTCGTGCGCAGTATGTCCGTCATAATAAAGGCGGTGCCCGCATCCATCGCTTTCGTCTCGGTGGTTTTGCCGTCAAGTATCACGGTACCGTCGCGCTGCTTCACGGCGGTATAGGCTATGGGGTCGTTGTGTACGCCCTCGTTCGGGAAGGCGCTATAGGCGGAGGCCATTTCGAGCGGGGATATGCCGCGCGTCATACCGCCGAGGGCGAGGGCCGCCGGGTTCATGTCGTTCGTCGCGCCTTTTTCGACCAAGGTGGTAATGCCGAGCTTTTTCAGAAATTCCGAACTGCGTTCCGTCCCGATATTCAGCTGCGTCTTTACCGCGTTGACGTTGATTGACTGCTCAACGGACTTGCGCAAGGTCTGCGCTCCGCGGAACCCGTTGTACCAATTCTTCGGCCACGCTTTTCCGCCGTAGGACATTTTCTCATCGATTATTATGCTGAGTGGCGTCCAATACTTGCCGTAGGACTGTTCACCGTTGGTAATGGCCTCACCGTCCGCGCCCATCTGTATGGCCGGACCGTAGACGCTGATGGGTTTTATCGTCGAACCGGGCTGCCGCGGCGAAGTGGCCCTGTTATAGTTCCGCTCCCCCTCGACGTTTCTGCCGCCGACCATCGCCTTGACGCGCCCCGTAGCGTTTTCGAGGATAACGAAGGCGCTCTGCGGCTGCCGTATCTTCTGGTTCAGCGTGTAGCGCACCACGGTGGACTTCACATCGTTCGGCAGCGTGATTTCGATGGATTTGCCGCTCAGCGATATGGTCTTGCCTACGGTGAAGAAATCCGGGTTCGCTTTCATAAATTCGGCTGAGATAATGCAGTTCCCGTCCTCATCCAAGCTCTTGTAGCCCTGCGGGATATTGATATAGCCGCCGTTGGTGATATAAAAGACGCCCTTGCTCGTCATTTCATAGAAGCTCTTGAATTCAATGCTCACATCCGGCTGGCCGCCGACGGTGGTCTTGTAGAAGTTCAGGCGCGCGTTCTTGTAGAGCACTAAGCTTCCGTCCTCCCGGAGCTCCGCCTCGGATGAGCCGAATGTGAATACGCCCTCATCGTCGAACAAATTGCTGTTTTTATACAGTAGGAGCTTGCCGGAATCATCGAGGATGTTTTTGCTCTTGTCGGTATTCTTCAGCGTGATGCTCGGGAAGTTCGAGGAATCCTCAAACTCATTGATTGCGGCGGTCTGCATCGTCGCGCTCATGGTGCTGTGGATCTCATAGCCGCCCGTATAGACCATCTGCAAGGCGGTCTGCATATCGACGGCCTTGTCGGGATATTCCTTCATGAGGTTTTTCGCGACATTGTTTATCGCCCAATCCACGAAGAATGATGCGCTGTCGTCGCCGGACGGTTCCGTCACGACGATATGGTCGCGCAGGTTCTCCTGCAATGCGGCATCGTATTCCTCCTGCGTGATTTTCTCCTGTTCGAGCATGAATTTCAGCACGAGTTTTATGCGGTCTTCGACATTGCCGTTATAGACATAGTCGTACAGCCGGCCTTTTTTCAGCAGATTGGGATCGTCTTCCGCGACGCTGCCTTTTTGCTTTGACAATATCATCGAATACTGCCCCGGCGATTTCGGCAGGCTCGCAAGAGCCGCACATTCCACGAGATCAAGGTCCTTCAGGTCTTTGCCGAAATAATTCTTTGCGGCGGCTTTGATGCCGTAACTGTGGTTGCCGAGAGGAATTGTATTGAGATAATGGGTCAGGATGTCTTCCTTATAGAGCTTCTTTTCGAGCTGCACGGAATAATAAGCCTCTTGTATCTTACGATTCATATCATAGTCGGACTTCGAGTCGACAAGCCAGATATTCCGCGCGAGCTGTTGCGTAATGGTGCTCGTGCCACTGACCTTGCCGCCGCCGAAAACGCTTTCCTTGATTGCGCCGAGTATACGGATAAAGTTGAAGCCGTGGTGTTCCCAGAACGTCTTGTCCTCCACCGCGACAATGGCATCCTGCAGTTGCTGCGGTATCTGTTCATAGGTAACGAGTTCGCGCTGCTCATCGCCGATATAGATATTCTTGATAGGTTGGTCCTTGTCATCGTAGATAACGGATGAATTGCTCAGCAGTGAGGCGATGGCTGTCGTGTCTACTTCGGGAATATCCTTGATAGCGGAATAGACGTAGAGTACGCCGGCCGCCATAACGACGAGGACGACGAGAAATATCGAAGCGAGGACGCTTTTCATCACCGTATGCTTTTTACGGCCCTTTCTCCGTTTCGCGCCCTTAGCACCCGGAGGCAGGGGTCTGCCGCCCTTGGAGCCTGGAGGCCGGGAGCCGGGAGGGAGGGGCCTACCGTTCCGTGCGTTCACGGGGCGTGCTCCCGGCGGGATAGGCCGTCCGTTTTTCGCGTTTACGGGGCGCGCGCCGGGCGGGATAGGCCGTCCGTTCTGCGCGTTCGCCGGCCGGGCGCCGGGTGGGATGGGCCGTCCGTTCTGCGCGTTCGCCGGCCGCGCGCCGGACGGGATCGGTCTGCCGTTCCCCGCGCTTGCGGGACGCGCGCCGGGCGGGATAGGTCTGCCGTTCCCCGCGTTCGCCGGCCGGGCGCCGGACGGGATCGGCCGTCCGTTCCCCGCGCCTACGGGACGCGCGCCCGTCGCCGGCCTGCCGTTTGCGGCGCCGGCGGACCGGGGGTTCGGCGGAATGGGAGGCGCGCTACTCGTTTTCGCGGGCCTGCTGCGTTTCAGTTCATTTTCAATTTCATCAAACTTGCCGAGCAAGTCTTTTATATCATTCGAGTTGTTTTCATTGTTCATGACTTCCACCTATTTTTTACCAATGCAATGCAAGCCCTCTTGTGTTTTCGGGCTGCATACAGATACTCTTATTATATCAAACTATTCCGCCTACGCATAATTGACGCGGGTTTTATAGCAACCATTCTCGGCGGAGTAACGGTGTTCGCCGCAATTGAGGGGCAATAAAGCCGCGCCCGTCTATTGTTCCATACCACTCGGCTTGCCTGGGCTTGCGGTTACGGCATTTGCATAGTTATAATAAAAATAGGAAATTTAATCAAGAGATATATTGACATTATATGAAAAATAATATAGCATATAAGCGAGGTGCGTTGCCGGGAAGCGATGCCATGGGACATAGTCTCCTCTATTCGCAACCCAAGGGCGGTTTACTCCACCGTTAGAACCGAAACGTAGCATACGTGTGCGTTGAAAGAAACACACATATGAGGTTGCGAGAAGGGAGGTGGTACGTATGACAGCGGCGGAAGCGTTTCTGTTAATGTCAGTTGTAATCTCGATGTTTGCACTAATAGAATTAGTTCGCAATAGTCGCAGAAAGTAGCCGCCTGATGAAGCCATCAGACGGCTATACCACACATGGGGTAGCCGCCGAGCAAAAGGCGACGCCCTCTTTAGATTTATTATACTTCTTATTTCGCGGTTTGTCACCTCAATAACAAGCGAGGATAAGCGTTTGCGGTTGGTTGAAAGGCGGCTCATTATTGTTTCGAAGGCGGATTTTGTGTGTGGTCGCCGCGGCGTATGCGGCGGGAATAGGGGGCGTATATCTTTTTGCGGCGGCGCCGGGCGCCATAGCCCCTGCGGCGGCAGTTCTGTGTGTGGCGGGCGTCGGCACAGCTGCGTGGCGGCGCAAAGCGAGGCGGGCCGACGCGGGGAAATTGCCCGCCACACGTTTCTCTCCCGGCGCCGTGCGGCGCGGCCCGTTTTCTTCGTTCGCTGCGCGCATTACGGCGGCGGTTGTGGCGGCTTTTGTGCTTGGCGGCGCGTATTGCGCCTGCGAGCTGGGGAAAAGCGACCCGCTTGAGCGCTTCGCAAAGCCGCCCTACAATAACGCGGGGGTTTCGGCCGCAGATGAAAAAGACGCGCAGCAGTCTGGTTCCGCCGCGCCTGACGCCGTGCCGCGCCTGACGGGGCGCGTGCTGAAATATGCGACAAACGGGAAGGGGACCGTGCGGCTGACCGTGAGCGCCGGGGGGCGTCGCCTGCTTGTGAGCGCAAGTGACAAGGAGGGCAGGTTGCGGCCGCAGGATATGGTCGGACGGCGCGTTTCGTTTACGGGCACGGCGGAACTGCCGGAAGGGAAGGCGAATCCGGGCGGCTTTAATTACCGGCTGTATCTGCTGACGCAGGGCGTGCGCGTGATAATAAAGGCCGACGCCGCAAACATTCGCCTCAGCGAGGACAAGGGCGGGGTCTTGCATATTCTGGCGCGCTTCAAATATACGGTCGCGGAGCGTCTGGAGAAATTTTTGCCGCGGGAAAAGGTGGCGGTTATTACGGGCCTCCTGTTCGGCATGGACGACGATATAGATGAGGACACGTTGACGATGTTCCGCGAAAACGGTGTCTTCCATATACTCAGCGTCAGCGGCATGCACGTGGCCATCCTCTATGCCGCGGTATACGCGCTGTTCGGGCGGCGCAGGACCTTGACCGTCTGCATCGTCTCCCTCGCGCTGCTGCTCTGCTATGCGGCCCTGTCCGAATTCTCGGAAACGGTGATGCGCGCGTTCGCGATGATCGTCATTCATATTATCGCGAAGCTGACCCGCCGGCAGTACGATTTTCTCACGGGCATCTGCGCGGCGGGTTTGTTTCTTCTCATTCTGCGCCCGATGAGCTTGTTCAACGCGGGGTTTCAGCTCTCGTTCCTCGCCGTGCTGCTGCTCGCTTTCAGCGTGCCGTTTTTTACGCGGTTTACGGGCGTCAGGTATGCGCGCAACGGGGAGCCTGTGACGGGCGCCGGTTCGGAGAAAACGGACGCGGAGCGTTTCAGGCGGCTTGGCGCGGTGACGCGTTTTCTGCTTCCGGCCCTCTGCGTGCAAGTGGGCCTGACGCCGGTGACCGCATATATGTTCAACATCGTATCGCCAGTGGCCCTGTTTGCGAACCTGCCGGTAGCCGCGGGCAGCGGCCTGCTCATCCCGCTCGGGATAGTGGCGTTTGTGATTGGCGCGTTGCCGCTCCCGGAGGCCGTCTTTGGCATAATGGCAAAAGGCATGGGGGTACTGACGGATTTTTTGACCGGTTCGGTAGAGCTTGCGGACAAGATCCCCGGGAATTGTTTCGCGGTTCCGTCGCCGCCGCTGTGGATCGTCTTTGCTTTTTACGCGGCTCTGTTCATTCTTATGTCCGAAACATTCCGTCTGCTCGTGTCGCGCTTTGCTCCGGCGCTCCGTGATACGGGGACCCGGAACGCCAGCCGGCGCGGCATTGTGCTGCTGTTTCTTGCGGCGGGGATACTGACAGCTATGGTCGCGGCTTCGCCGGATATGCGGCAGAACCGCGCGGCGCTCACCTTCGTCGACGTGGGGCAGGGCGATTGCCTGCATATCCGGACGCCGGAAGGGAAGAATTATCTTATCGACGGGGGTGGCCAGGTGGACTACGATGTCGGAAAGGAAGTCCTCTATGAGTACCTGATGAAAAACGGCATCGGCAGGCTCGACGGTGTCTTTGTCACGCATCTGCATACGGACCATATGAAGGGCATAGCGGAGTTGTCACGGCTGATGCCCGTCGGTGATGTGTTTTTGAGCGTGGCGTACCGCGGGCGGGAGGATGAGTTTCTGCGCGAATGCGGCGCGGGCGCGGGGAAGGTCATATTTCTCGCGAGGGGCGACGTGGTGGGGCTTGACGGGCCGGGCGGCAGTGTGACAGCCCGCGTCGTGTA
>JAITEX010000135.1 GCA_031281765.1 Eubacteriales Family XIII. Incertae Sedis bacterium
TTGATCCTGACAGAAATTGCCCCCGGCATCGATATGCAGCGGGACATTCTCGATAACATGGATTTTGCGCCACTTATACCCGAAGGCGGCCCGAAGCTTATGGCCACTGATATTTTCAAAGGAGGATTCTGATGGAAAGAACCTACCCCACCCTGCTGAGCCCTATTCAGATCGGAAACCTGACGATGAAGAACCGGATGTTTTCCGCGCCGATGGGCGCCGCCGGCATCACGGCCGACGGGCATTACACGCCCGAAGCCTCCGCCTACTATGAGCTGCGCGCAAAGGGAGGCGCGGCGGTGGTCACGTGCAGCGAGGGCATCGTCCACCCGACGGGCAGGAGCCATCGGCGCATGATAGACCTGCAGGACGAGTTTGTCCTCCGGGGATTGACGGAAACGGCGCGGGCTATCAAGAAGCACGGGGCTTTCGCGTCAATAGAGATTTCGCACAGCGGCAAATTCTTTGATACAGACCCCCACGAGAAGGGCGTCGCGCAGGAAATTGTCCGCTACGGCCCGAGCGCGGACACCTTGCCAAGCGGCGCGGCGGTGCAGGAGATGCCGAAGTCCCTGATTGCGGAAATTGTCGAGCAGTTCGGCAAGGGGGCCGCTCTCTGCAAACGGGCGGGCTTCGATATGGTGCTGCTGCACGCGGGTCACGGTTGGCTCATCCACCAGTTCCTGAATACCGCGGACAATAGGCGCGGCGATGAATACGGCGGCAGCCTGCCGAACAGGACGCGCCTTTTGTTTGAAGTGCTTGACAGTATCAGAGGGGCCGTCGGCCACAGCTTCCCCATCGAGATACGCATGAGCGCCGAGGACTATCTGCCCGGCGGTAATTCCTTTGCCGACACCATTGAAGTCGCAAAGCTCATACAGGACCGCGTCGACCTGATACAGGTTTCGACCGGCTCCTATATCGACAGCTTCGACCGCACGCATCCGTCCATGTTCGCTCCGCGCGGCGCGAACGTGCATTACGCCGCGGCCGTCAAGGAGCAGGTAAAGACGCCCGTTGCGACGCTCGGCGCCATAGACGACCCGGCTATGATGGAGGAGATATTGACGTCGGGCAAGGCGGACATTATCGAGATGGGACGCGCCCTGCTCGCCGACCCCTACCTGCCGACGAAGGTCATGACGGGACGCGAGGATGAGATTACCCACTGTATCCGCTGCTTTACCTGCCATTCCGAACGCATACAGACGCAGACGCGCATCTGCAGCGTGAACCCCGTCATCGGGCGCGAAATCGAAAACAGGAACGCTTTCCCGCCGACGACGCCGAAGAAGGTGCTTATCGCGGGCGGCGGGCCTGCCGGCATGAAGTGCGCGGTCACGGCCGCCCGGCGCGGCCACGACGTGACGCTCTATGAAAAGGACAGCGCCCTCGGCGGCGCGCTCCGGAGCGAACGCAAGGTGGAGTTCAAGCATGACTTCTTTGATTTGGCGCGCGTACTCGGCCTCGAAATGGAGCGCGCGGGCGTGAAGGTCGTGATGAATACGGCCCTGACGCCGGAGATAGCCGCGGCGGAACAGCCCGACGTGGTCGTCGTGGCCGTCGGCGCGACCGCTATTTTGCCGCCGCTCCCGGGCGCGGACCATCCCAAGGTGATTTCCGCAAACCGGCTTTCGGACGATGACGTGACCATCGGCGATACCGTCGTCATTATGGGCGGGGGCCTCGTCGGATGCGAAGCCGCGGCCCACCTCGCCATGGAGGGCAGGGACGTGACCATCGTTGAAATGCTTGACGCCGTCGCGCGCGACGTGAATACGCTGCAGGGAGCGATTCTGAAAAAGACGCTCGCGGGGTACGGCGTGAAAATCCTGCTCGATACGAAGGGTACGGAAATCACGGACGCAGGCCTCGCCGTAGAGGGCGCGGACGGAAGCACACAGGTCCTCGCAGCGGACACGATACTGATGGCCGTCGGCCAGCGCCCGCTCACGGACGTGGCGGACTCCCTGCGCGACGCAGCGCCCTTAGTGCTGCCGATCGGCGACTGCGTGCAGCCGGGGAAGGTGACGGAAGCGCTGGTGGTGGGGTATTATACGGGACTGGATATATAGCGGCCTCTCGTTTAATAAAAGTTAATAAAAAATAATAAAAGTTAATAAAACCTAACACAGGGGGGATGGGTCCCTGTGCGGTTTTTCGGCGGCAAGGCATACATTCGCCTGCAGGCTATCTCTCTTTCATACGGGTATAGGCGGCGGCAGGTATCTCCTTCACCGCCGCCGCCACATCCCATGAGAACAAAATTCCCCTTGCGTGTATTTCCATAAAGCCTGTGCCGACGGTTTGCTTTCTTCTCGTGAAATGATGCTATAATTTTGAGAGGCAAGAGATAGCGGGTTAACCTACAAAGCGTTTATCGTAAGGGACAGGAGGGAATATTATGGAATATAAGATTGAAACGGAAATGCAATTTCCGATGGCGCGCATCGTCATGACACAGGGGGAATCGGCGCGTATCGCGCACGGCAGCATGATCTACCGCACGTCCGGCGTTGACTTAAACGCGAAGCTCAACGCTTCAGGCTCGGGTTTCGGCAAATTTGTAAAAGCGGTAGCGCGAAGCGCCGTGTCCGGCGAGTCGGTGTTTATTACCGAGGTCGTCTGCAATGCCCCCCGCGGGAAAATCGCGATAGCGCCCACATTCCCGGGATCGATCTGTCGCCTCGATGTCGGCGAAAAGCAATACCGGCTCAACGACAGATCGTTTCTCGCGATGGACAGCACGGTCAATTACACGATGGAACGGCAGCAACTCGGCAAGGCCCTTTTCGGCGGGCAGGGCGGCTTTTTCGTTATGACGACCGACGGACGCGGCGTCCTGCTCATCAATGCGTTCGGGTCGATTAAGGAGATTCAGCTTACGGACGCGAGCGAATTCGTGATTGATAATTATCACGTGGTCGCGTGGGACCGCAACCTGAATTACCGGATTGAAATGCAGAGCGGATTTCTGGGCTCGATAGGTACCGGCGAGGGCGTCGTAAACGTATTCAGCGGCACGGGCAAGGTACTCGTCCAGTCCCTGAACATTCAGGCCTTCGCAAACCAGCTCATCCCCTTCCTGCCGACCAATTCATCGTCGTAACATAACGCAGGGAGACGGTTCAGTGGTATAGAGGAAAGCACCGGAGGGCTCCCTCCGGTGCTTTTAATGGCACATCAAATATCCGAGTATACGATACCCCCATTTATAAGGGTCAGAACATTCTTCGCCTCGAGCCATTCCTCCGGTTCTGTGGCGAACAGGTTTTTGCTGAACACGGCTATGTCCGCGTACTTGCCCGGCTCAAGCGTACCCGTTTTGTCTTCCATACGGTTGCCGTACGCGCCAGCCCACGTGTAGGCTCTCAGCGCTTCGGCCAGGGTCAGCTCCTCCCCTTTTGTATAAGCACCGTACTGCACGCCGTCTACGCCCTTTCGCGTGACAGCCGCGTATAATGCCGGAAACGGAGAAAAATGCGTAACATAATAGTCAGACCCAAGTGAGAGTACGCCGCCCGCATGCAGGATGGAGCCCATCGCCCATTCGTAGCGGCTGCGTTCCGGCCCGACGCGTACGAGTTTCTCGCCGAGTTCAAGCGGCAGGTGTGCCGGCTGCATGGCGGCAATAACGCCGAGTTCCGCGAACCTCGGTATGTCGGCCGGATTGATTAGTTCGACGTGTTCGACTACATTACGCAAGGTCGGTGAGCCATAGAGCTTCCCCGCTTTCTCATAACAGTCGAGCGCCATGCGAACGGCGCGGTCGCCCGTGCAATGCATGCGCACATTATAGCCGCGCTTGTTGGCTTCCAAAACCCAGTTCTCATAGAGTTTGACATCGCCATACAGCAGATCCCCGGACGTGTCGGGCCTATCCGCGTACGGTTCAAGCAGCGCCGACGTATAGACGGAGGTCACGCAGTCACCGTAGGTCTTGACGCCCACGATGCGCAGCAAGTCGGAATCGAACTTCGGCCGGTATTTGTCGAACTCATCGAAATATGCCGTGTCCAAGGCCTTCGGCGGGTAGTTGCTGCCGGGATGCAGATAGAGCCTCACCGTGAGCTTGCCGTCGTCCTCAAGGCTTTTGATAAAGGGGTATTCTTTCTCCATTATGTCCGGCGTCTGCCCGTCCATGTCGGCGTAAGCCGTGAGGCCCTCCGCATTCAAGCGCTTCATAAAGGACTCTGCCAGTTCCGACAATTCCTCCCCGGGCAGGTCCCTCGCGTAGGGTATGGTCAGTTCCATGCCGCCACCGTAGAGCATACCATCGAGTTCCCCATCCGGGAAGCGCCCGATCTCGCCCGTGTTCGGAACGGTATCTCTCGTATAACCGCATTCCGCAAGAGCCGCAGAGTTGAGCCACATCGAGTGGCCATCGGCGCATTCCAAATATACGGGCGTAGAGGGGAACGCCTCGTCTATAGACTTCTTCGTGGGTGTCGGCGCGTCGCCCCAGTTCGCGGGGAACCAACCGACCCCGAAAAACCGCTTCAAATCCGGATGAGCGTCGGCGAAACAGCGGAGACGCGCAACGCAGTCCGCCTCACTCGTCCCTTCGTCCAGGCCCTTGCAAAAATTTTCGCTGCCATCCTTGATGCCAAGCATGAAGTGTGCGTGCGAATCGCAGAGGCCGGGCAGAATGAGCCTGTCTCCGAGCTCGAATCTCTCCGTATCGGACCCGGCGAGCCCTTCTATATCCCCGCGAGAGCCTACGGCGAGTATTTTGTCATTAAGGACAGCGACGCCACCGGAAACGGGCGCAGCGCCCGTCCCCGTAAATATCGCGTCACTATACAGTATCTTGTCAGCATGCCGCATAAGTCACCTCTAAAATTTTATTAGCATATAATAAATCGCATAATGCGGAAGCCTTTCGAACTTCTGCCGATCCTCACATTGCGAACCCCGCTATCAGAAACGCTATCGTCGAAATTCCCGCCGAAATGAGCGCGTAGGGCAACGTGGCGAACATGAGCGAGAGAGGCTTGATCTCACAGGCCTGAGCGCACAGTATAACGCCATCGCCGTAAAGGCAGGTGTTGCTGCCGAATGCCGCTCCCGAGAATACCGCGGCGCCCGCGAGAATCGGGCTGACATCCATGGCTATCGCGAGCGGGATGACGATGGGCGCGACGATGACGGCCATATCCCAGAAACTGCCCGTCACGTAGCCATAGGCCGCGCACACGAGGAAGGCGACCGCAGGCAACAAGGCGCCATCCATCAGTGGTTCCACCGTCTTTATTACGTAGTCGGCCAAACCAAGGTCTATGTTCGCGTTCTGCACCGCGAAAGCGAGTACGGAAAGAACGAGTACGAAACCCATGCTGACGATGCCGTCGAATGCGGCCTGCAGGAGGCGTTTGAACGGCAGTTTGCGCATTACGAGGAAAAGGATGGCCGCGCAGGCCACGCCCGCCGTTACACCGAACAGGACATCGGTTCCCGTGAGCAAGGTCACGGCTATCATGACCACGAGGGGCAGGAGGAAGTATATCGGGTTTGCGCCGGATTTTTTATCGCTGTCATCGGCTTCGGATTCATCTGCGGGGGGCTCCTCTCCTTCGGGGAATACCTTACCCGTCTCCTCCACTCGTTTCCAATCCTTGCGTATGGGCCCCATCTTCGGTATGACGCCGAGTATCTGCAGGAACACCACAAGTACGGCAACCCAACCGTAGAACATGAACGGGATGGACTGTATATAGGCGCCGAGGCCGGTTCCGTTCACCGTAATGCCGTTCTCCTCAAACAGCCCGCCGAAATACGCGGCCCATGATGACATAGGCAGCAAGATGCAGACCGGGGCCGCCACGGAATTGACGATGTAGGCCAACTGCGTCCGTGGTATTTTCTGAGCATCCGAAATGCCTTTCATCGTCGTACCGACGGCGAGGTTGTTCAAGTAGTCGTCGATAAAGACGATGATGCCGAGGGCAAACGTGCCGAGCATCACGCTTCGCCTCGTCTTCAGAAGCTTTGACGCCCAACGCCCGAACTCCAATACGGCGCCGCTACGCTCAAGCAGCATTATGAGCATCCCGAAAAGGGCGATAACAAGTATCAACCATTGCAGCGTCTCGTTGGACATAGAGCCGTAAAGATAACCGAAAGCCGATTCCGGGAAATTCATGATGTTGCCGCACAGGATCAACGCGGCCACGCAAAGGCCACAGAGCATCGCGAACAGCGACCGCTTCGTGGTGATCGCGACGACCAAAATGCAGAGAACGGGTAAAAGAGTAATAGGGCTATCCATGTCTGACCACTTCCTTTCTCACTATTAAAAATGTGTAGATGTTTTGACCCCAAACGCTCTAAAAAATAAATTCACCCACATTATATCCGAAAATTCCGAAAATGTCGAACACGGGTG
>JAITEX010000162.1 GCA_031281765.1 Eubacteriales Family XIII. Incertae Sedis bacterium
TCGAGTCCCATATCGTCGGCAACCCTGTTGTACTCCATAATGGCGACGGGGTCTTCGACGCCCGCGTTCGGGCCAGCCACGGAGATGGTCTCATACTCGGGGCCTTCCACCGCCTTGCCGCTGAACTGCATGAAATTGCCGCAACCGAGGCCGCAGTCGCCGCAGCCGCGTTTGCCTTGCCGGTATTCCATAAGCGCGTCGCCGTTGTATTTCTCCCAATGTACGTCCGTTGTATCGGTGAAGTTCTTTGACGGCAGGATGCCGCCGTCGTTGCAGGCCTCGAGAAAGGCCGTCGTTCCCGCGTCAAAGACGAAGGTATTGTCCTCAACGAGTACGTCGGTCTGCAAAAGCTCTATTATTCTATCCGTTGTTTTCACGATGTCGGGGACGGCTACACCGCCCGTGCCGTGGACGACAATGGCCTTCAGATTCTTGCTGCCCATTACGGCGCCGAGGCCGCCGCGTCCCGCCTGCCGGTAATAATCGCAGTTGATACACGCCATGTTCGAGAGGTTTTCACCCGCCGGCCCGATGCTGAGGATGCTGTAGTTTGCGCCATGCCGCTCCGCAAGTGTCCTCTCGGCCTCGTGAGAACCTCTGCCCCAGAGACCATCCGCAGATTCGAACGAAATCTTGTCGTCCTCAATCAGCAGATAACCGGGCGCATCAAGTTTTCCTTCTATAATAATCATGTCATAGCCCGCGTACTTTATTTCAATGCCGATATGCCCGCCGATTGACGCGTCATTGACGGTCCCCGTTGCGGGGGACTTCGCGGTAATGGCAAGTTTTCCGGAGCAGGGTACGGGCGTACCCGTGAACGGCCCCGTCGTGAGCAACAGTTTGTTGTCGGGCGAGAGAGGGTCCGTATGTGGTGCGAGTTCCTCGTAAAGGTATCTGATTGACAGGCCTTTCGAACCGATATATTTTTCCGCCCAATCCATACGCAGCGGTTCGGTGCTGGTTTGCTTTGCGGTAAGGTCGATACGCAGGACCTTATCCTTATATCCGAGCATTCTCATAATTCGTCTCCTGTAATCTATTATGCAAGTATGTTATGCAAAAGTAAGCGCGTTTTGCGGGCAGGTTTTCACACAGTGCGGGTCGCCGAGGCAGGTGTCGCAGATGTATGATTTTTTGTCGCGCAGGCGCACGGTTTTTTTCGGGCACTTCGCCGCGCAGGTCCCGCAGCCGATGCACTTTGCGTGGTCCACCGTGAGATATTCGTCCAGGGAGATGGCGCTTACGGGGCAGTTCTTCGCGCAGATACCGCAAAGAATGCAGAAGTGGTCGTCATAGACGAGTTCCCCGTCTGCGTAGTGCGATTCGATGGCGAGCCGCGCTGCGGAAGGCCGGTATTCGCCCTCCTTATAGGCGGAACAAACTGCGGCGCAGAGTCTGCAGCCGAGGCATTTGCTTTTATCGAGTTTCAGTCGTTTCATTGATTCGAAGCCTTTCCGTTACTGTCAAGCGAAAAATTTGCCGGTTGATTTGCGAACAAAAATAATTGTTAACGCTGTATAAGAAAATTATAGTGTTGCCGGATAGCCGACGGAACGGAAATCTTCCGGTTTCTCCGTACTTACTTGCCTTCTTTGCCTGCGGTTTCTGGCTTCCGTTGTCAGAAAAACAAAAACCCCGTATCGCCGCCGCTTATTATTCGCGAAAGAGGGAAGAGGACAAGATGATAAAATGGTTGCCTGAAGCCTTGACAAAATGCATTGGGCGAAATACACTGGTACAAACGAAACAACATGATCAGGGGGCGCCTTACCGTTGGCTGAGATGGCAGTTGCCAGACCCCGGAACCTGATGCGGGTAATGCCGACGTAGGGAAGATTGCAGCTTACGGCTGCCGTGTAAGTAATAAACGGCGTCGTATTTTTTTGTTTTCGGAACAAGAAAGCGTTTCGCGGAGGGTAGGAAAGGAGAACGATATGAACAACATGAATAAGAAATTGCAGGTGATGATAGAGGGCGCGATTACCGCGGGATTAGCCTTTGCGCTGTCATTTATCCCGGTTGAATTCGGCGCGGGCGCGGCGTTTGACCTCTCGCTCGGTATGATACCGCTCGGTGTATACGCCATACGGCGCGGTCTGCCGCCGGCGCTTGTCGCGGGGTTTGTCTGGGCGCTTATCAAAGTCGTGACCGGGAAGATGATTTTTCTCACGCCGACACAGTGGGTCTTTGATTATATCCTTGCCTTTACGTGCGCGGGCTTCCTCGGCGTGTTCAGCGCGAGGACGCTGGCGGCTATCCGCTCGAAAGATCCCGTGTCACTGCTCTCATGGATCAGCGCGTCCGCGGTCGTCGGCGTGTTCGCGCGGTGGCTCTGGCATTTTATTGCGGGCTTCCTCGTCTGGGGCGAATACGCGCCCGAAGGGCAGAGCCCGGTCGTCTACTCACTGATTTTCAACGGCGCGAGTTTTATCGGGAACATCATCATGCTCATCTGCGTGTTGACGCTGCTCGCGCGTTGGGCGCCCGTCGTCTATCTGTTCGGGTTGCCGCGGGAATCACAAAATTCGGCGGGTTAGACGCTTTACATCTTGTCGGCGGGTACAGTATAATAAACTGTGCATTTGTGTAAGTTGAAAAACATTGAGATATTACGCGAAAGACAGGAGGAAGAAATGGCAAAAGCAAAATTTGAACGCAACAAGCCGCATGTAAACATCGGTACTATCGGCCACATCGACCATGGCAAGACGACGCTGACGGCGGCTATCACAAAGACGCTGTTTGAGCGCTACGGCCTCGGCCAGTTTGTGGCCTTTGACGCCATCGACAAGGCGCCTGAAGAAAAGGAACGCGGCATCACCATCGCCACGGCGCACGTGGAATATGAGACGCCGAACCGCCACTACGCGCACGTCGACTGCCCGGGACACGCGGACTATGTCAAGAACATGATAACGGGAGCAGCGCAGATGGACGGGGCCATCCTCGTGGTCGCGGCCACAGACGGCCCGATGCCTCAGACCCGCGAGCACATCGTGCTTTCGCG